>NZ_QAIL01000574.1 GCF_003061025.1 Pedobacter sp. HMWF019
GCCTACAAAGGTGCACATCGGCTTAATCCTAAAAAGGCTATACACCAATATTGTTACTTTGGATTGTTCTTGTGTACGTCAAATTAATCATTTTTGAAACACATCAAATTATATTCAAAGTAACATTTAAAGTATATTAGCCTGATTGTTTAATTGCAGCCCAGAAAAGAGAATATCCAAATGAAACGTATTGGCCTCCTGATCTTCTTATGTGTTTCGTACAATTGCCTTTTTGCACAAGTCCTTAATGACGATGCCGCGGCTTATCAGGCTTATGAACAGGGGGAATATGAAAAGGCCGCCCTATTACTGGGAAAACTATTTGAAAAGAATCCTTCAGATAATTATTTTGACCTTTACCTCAATACTTTACTAAAAACCAGAAAGTACCCGGAAGCAGAAAAGCTGGCAAAAAAAATGATCAAACAGCAGCCAGACCATTTAGGATACCAGATTTCCCTGGGCAAAGTTTACCAGGAAAGCGGACAACAGGACAAAGCATTAAAAACATTTGCTGAAGTGATCTCCCTCTTGCCCAAAGAAGAGAACAAGATCCGCTTCTATGTCAGTTATTTTTACCGCTTTCAGGCTTATGACCTCGCAATTTCTGCCTTTTTGCAGGGCAGGAAGATTCTTGGTAACGAACAATTATTTACTCCGGAATTATTGAACCTATTCCGTTTCAAGAAGGACAAAGATGGTCTGGTTAATGAATATATTAATGCTTTATCTGTTTCTCCGGCTATGTTACCGCAAGCTGAAGCAGACCTGGCCAGTGTATTTGACGGCAATAGCGACTACCTCATTCTTCAGTCCATCCTGCTCAAAAAGCTTCAGAAAGAACCGGACAACGATACCTTTACGCAACTGCTCACCTGGCAATACATTCAGCGAAGGGAATTTGACATGGCTTTGAGGCAGTTAATTGCTCAAAATAAGCGGCTCAAACAAAATGATGCCACTATTTTTAACCTCGCCAATACTTTTCTTTCTAACGATGCCTACCCCTCGGCAGTGAAGGCCTATGAGTATCTTTTGGCTAAGGGGCCACAAAATGAATATTATCTCCCGTCGAGAATCCAGCTGATCGATACAAAATATCAGCTGTTGCTGCAGGGAGCATATGAGAAAGCAGCGATTGCTGAACTGGCAGATCAGTATCAGGCACTGATTAAAGAATTTGGCTCTTCCACACAAACACTTTTTGCCATGACCAGATGGGCTAATTTGCAGGCCTATTATCTAAATGCACCATCAAAAGCAGAAGAAGCCTTGGAAAATGCACTAAAAGTCCCGAATCTAAATGCGATGGAAGCCGGACGGATTAAACTGAGTCTGGGTGATATTTACATCCTGAACAATGAACCCTGGGAGGCTTTCCTGATCTATGAACAAGTGGCGAAGAAATTCGAGAACCAGGACATTGGAAATGAAGCACGGTTCCGTTCTGCAAAACTCTCCTTTTATCAGGGCAATTTTGCCTATGCAAAGGCTCAGGCTGATGTCCTTAAAGCCTCAACTTCACAACTTATTGCCAATGATGCCTTAAACCTGAGTTTACTTCTCTCTGATAACCTGCAATCTCCTGCCGACAGCAGCGCACTGAAAATGTATGCAGATGCAGAAATGCTCCAGTTCAGAAATTTACCTGAGAAGGCTCTCCCTAAACTGGATAGCATTAACATTGCATTCCCCGGAAACAGCCTTTCGGATGATGTGCAGATGTCTAAAGCCAATATTTACATTAAAAAACACAACTACGCCCTTGCAGTGCCTGTTCTGCAAGATCTGATTGCACAGCATCCGGAAAGCTTATGGGCTGACGATGCTATTTTTATCCTTGCAGGTCTGTATCAGGACCAGCTGGCACAACCTGAAGAAGCCAAAAAATTATACCAGAAACTGATATCTGATTTTCCAGGAAGCATGTATACCATCGAGGCCAGGAAATTTTACAGAAAACTTAGAGGAGACAATATGCCCTTATAGTCTTATCTTTGCAGTATGTTATTATACAACGTTACTTTTATTGTAGAAGAGGCATCTGCGTCCGAATGGCTGGACTGGATGCAGCAAGTGCACATTCCAAAAGCTCTGGCTACAGGAGCTTTTACCTCCAATCAGCTACTCCGGGTAGTAGATTCACCAAATGAGGGTATTACTTTTTGCAGTCAGTATACAGCCGAACATATGGGCGATTATCTAACCTTTAAAGAGTTTCAGGAACCTGCTTTGGATGAAGAATTGAATGTCAGATTTAAAGATAGATTTGTATCTTTCCGTTCTTTAATGGAATACATCGCATAACTTATGAATATTTTACAGACACCTATAGCTGATCTTTTGGTGATTGAACCAAAAGTGTGGAAGGATAACCGCGGCTACTTTTATGAGAGTTACAATGCCAGAATTTTAGCAGAAGCAGGCGTTGATGTCAGTTTCGTTCAGGACAACCAATCCTTCTCGCAAAAAGGAACGCTAAGAGGGCTGCATGCCCAAAAAGCACCCTTTGCACAAGGTAAACTGGTGCGTGTACTGCAAGGAAAAGTGCTGGATGTAGCCGTTGACATTCGCAGAAATTCACCTACTTATGGTCAGCACTACAGCATTGAACTGAGTGGCGAGAATCATAAACAATTATGGGTACCACCAGGTTTTTTACATGGTTTTCTGACATTGGAAGATAATACAATCTTTACATATAAAGTAAGCAATTATTACGATAAAGAATCGGAAATAGGTGTCATCTGGAATGATCCGGACCTGAACATTGAATGGAGCCGGGAAATACCGGAAGCAGAGCTTCTATTATCTGACAAGGATTTAGTACTCCCTGCTTTTAAAGATCTTAAAAGTCCTTTTTAGGAAAGTATACAGAAACAAAAAGACCGGATGTTATAGCATCCGGTCTTTTTGTTTCTGTATCTATTGTTTGATCAGATCGTACAGTTCATCCAATTTAGGAGAAAGTACAATTTCAATTCTTCTGTTTTTACTCCTGCTTTCTGCAGATGTATTTGGGGCCAGCGGCTGGTACTGCCCTTTACCTGTAGCCGTCATTCTTACTGGCTCTACTTTTTCTACTTCCGTCAGAAAGCGCACTACAGAAGTTGACCTCAGCACACTTAAATCCCAGTTGTCCTTGATCTGCCCCAGGTTGTTAATTTTCTGGGAATCTGTATGTCCTTCTACCGCAATATTAATTTCCGGTTGTTGCTTAAGTACTTCGGCCAATTGAGCCAATGCCTGTTTGCCTTTCTCATCTATAATGATACTACCGGAAGGAAACAGCAGCTTGTCAGTTAAGGACACATAAACTTTACCATTTCTGATGTCTACACTTAAGCCATTTTTAGTGAAGCCAAGCAGGGCACCTTGCAGCTTCTCCTTCAACTGGTTGGTTGCTTCATCACGTTTGCGCAAAATCTCTTCCACCTCTTTTAAGCGCTTTTCCCGGGCTTTCAGGTCTCCGGAAAGCTTAGTAATCTCATTAGTACTGTTGCTGCGTAATTTCGCGTATTTACCATCTACATCATCGTATTTTCCCTGCAGGTCGGCAATCTGTCCATGGAGTGATGCAGTATCTTTTCTTAATTTGGCCAGTGTTGCTTCCAATGTCTGACCATTATACTGCGATTCCAGCCATCCTTTATCTAAAGAGTCGGCCCTGGCCAAAAGAGCTTTATATTTTTTTGGAGACAAAACGACACAGGAGGTCACAGAAGAGAGCAGCAGAATCAAGGCAAAGCCTAAGAAAGTGTGTTTCATTAATGGTTTATCAATTAAAGGTTATTGTTTAAAGACTGGTCTTTATTGCTCCAGTGAATTTCGTAAAAATGCAACTAATGGATAAATGGTTTCAAAATAACTTTTCAACTTATCAACGATATTGGATTTAAAAAAATCCTCCTCTTTAAGTTCTCGGATCACTTCAAAACTCTTTAATTTCAGGTAAGAAATATTAGGATCTGCCGGATCATATCCCTTAGGTGCATTTTTCAGGGCATTTTCCATACTGAATCTGAAGTTTTTGGCGAAATCCTTTTCCTGTATAATATCCAGAAAGTCGGAAATATTATAATCTATTTCCTGGCGGATCAGCTTCAGATGCGGAGCTTCCGGCATCCAGTAACCTCCTGCGATGAAACAGTTTCCAGGTTGCATATGAAGATAATATCCTGGTTCGTTTCCACCTTTGGTGCGGGCAGAGAACCAGATACCAAAATTGGTTTTGTAAGGATCCTTGTTTTTACTGAACCTCACATCACGATAAATCCGCAGTACGCATTTTTTTGGATCTGTCTCGGCAGAAAAAAGAGGATCTGCCTTAGCGATTTCAGGAATCAGCAGTTGTACCAGTTGTAATACATCTTCCCTGGCTTCCTCATATTCTGCTTTATGTTCAGCAAACCATTCCCTGTTGTTATTCTGGGAAACATCTTTTAGAAACTGGAAAGTTGAAGGTTTAATCATGTTTCAGTGTCATCGTTTTTTTACGGTATTTCACATACCATAACACACCTAAACCGCCGATTAACAAATAAGGAATGGCCATCAGATAAAGTACACCCGTGTTTAGGCCTTTACTTTGGGTATTGCCATTTTTAACACCCTGTTCTGCGCTAATGGTACACATAGCACATTGCGCGCTGGCTGTATGTTGCACTGCAATAGTGGATAGCAGTATAAAAACGAAGACAAATGCGATCCTTTTCATAATGACAAATATAAGTAAAGAACGCAAATGAAGAAGGAATAATTGTGGATAACAGGTCATTAAATAAAAAAGCCGGACGAAAACGTCCGGCTTAAAGAGAGAGCGGTTTGAATAATTATTGTAATGGACCAGAGAAAGTGAAATCAGGATGCTCAACACTTTTAAACTGACCTAATAACTGTCCATTTGCAGGATTTACAAAATAATCAAGTGTAAATTGATCTACATTAAAACGCTGCGCTAAAATAGGTGCCAGACCAGTGATGATCAGACTTCCATTTGTATTTGGAGCAACATAAGTTGGATCTATTGTGAATCTATAGACTCCTTCTGCGGTTTTTGTATAATTATATCCAAAAAAGGCATAGAATTGTGTGGTGCCCTGAGGTATGCTCATGGTAATTACCAGTTTTTTAGTTTCTGCATTAAATCCGAACTCCATTTCTCTCAGGGTAAGATTATAACCACCAGTTAAAATACTCCTTGCAGCCTGTGCCCTTCTTGCCTGGAAATCTGCAGACCAGCCCGGATAAGAAGTTTGATACGGGGCAGTGATTGAGTTGTATTTCGAGCCGATCAAAACATGAAGTGGAATCAGTGGTTTATCAGAAACAAATACTTCCACTTTTTTACCCGAAGTTGTTATCCAAAACAATTTCTTGCTCTCCATATCCCAGGTAAAATGCGTATAAATATTTCCTCCAAAGTTTAAAGGCTTGTTCAGCAAACCAGTTGGAGAAAAAGAAAAAGGCTGGCTCACAGAAGTAATCACTCCCTTATCTTCTAAAGTCAGGCTTACACTTCTACTTGCAACATCTGCATTTATATCTAGCTGGATCTTTTTGGTTTGGTCCTTTTCATCAAGAATGTATAAGTTTGGGTTCGCTTTTAAATAGGCCTGTAACCCTTCAAGCCCCCCCTCTGTATAAAAGGACTTATCTGCTGCCGACGCCTTTACTAAAATAAATTCCGTTTGCCGCTTCTTACCGACCAATTTTATCGTATCCCCTACCTGAGATCTGATTTCAAATTCAAAATCAGATCCATAACCTACACCCGTTTCACCTCCAAACTTAGAAGGATCAGGATCCGCTAATAAATGCAGGGAATTATAGGTATCAAAGATAATAGAAGGTGCCATGACCTGCTTTACTCTGTAAGTACTTTGGCTCGAACCGGAAACATAATCCGCCTTCATGGTAAGAAGATTATCCTTCTTAAAATCCAGAAAAAAACTATAACCACCACCTATTTCGTTGGTGTATAGATAGGCGATCCATCCATTTGGCGTATTGATCAGTTCATTTCTATATTTCTCCAGTGCCTCAGAAACATTTTCTTCGGGCTTTTTTCCATCAACAAGTTGTTGATCCTTTTTGCAGGCCTGCATAAACAGTATCGCAAAGAGGCTGATTACAAATATCTTTTTCATCATATATATTTTTTAATACCGGCTAACTGCCCCATAAAAACCA
>NZ_QAIL01000575.1 GCF_003061025.1 Pedobacter sp. HMWF019
TGTATGTTCTTAAGAAAGATTAGTTTCTTGAAGATTCAACACGACGGTTTTGGATACGACCTTCTTCAGTATCGTTAGAAGCAACTGGGTTAGCTTCACCATAACCTTTAGTTACTACAGCGCTAGAATTAACACCAGAGTTTACTAAGTAAGTTTTAACAGAGTTAGCTCTGTCTTTAGACAATTTCAAGTTATATGCAGCAGTACCTTCGCTTGAAGCATAACCTTTTAAAGTTACTTTACCACCGTTTTCACGTAATCCTGAAGATAATTTATCTAAAATTGGATAAGACTCAGTTTTTAAAACTGAACTGTTGAATTCAAATTGGATTGGCTCGAAACCAGTTACATTGCTAGTAGCAGGAGCTACAACAGATGCTTTTGGAAGTGGACATCCAGATCCGTCAACAGCAGTACCAGCTGGAGTTCCAGGGCATTTGTCAAACTGATCAGCAACACCGTCACCATCTGAATCTTTTTTCAAATCTTCAACTGATTTCTCTACGTTAGAAACACGAGTTTTAAGTGCTTCAACTTCTTGACGCAATGAAGGATCTTTCAATTCATCATACATCAAAGCCAATGGATTCACCCATTCCAAATCTGGTTTAGATTTAGAACCCAGAGAGAACTCAAGACCAGCGTATCCGTAAGAGAATTTATCTTTAGTCGTTCCTTTTGCATAAACTCCGTCTAAGTTATCACCGTCAACAAAGTGCATAGTATAACCCAAGTTGAAAGCAACACGGTCAGAAACTTTAAATTTCACACCAGCACCAACTGGAATGTAAGATTCTTTAACGTAAGTTTTGTCATGGTTATCACCAGCTTTATCTTTCCAGTCAGTAACTGTTCCGTTTGCAGCAGTAACTTTAGGTGCATAAGCAGCTAAACCGTAACCAAGAGACACGAAGAAGTTAACTGAATTTTCGCGACGTAAAAAGTCAACAGTTGCAACGTTAACAACACCTCTTAAATCAGCAGAATAAGCAAGATCAGTTTCAAATGATTTTACACCATTTGCAACACCACCTGGCATGTCTTTGTTAGTACCAGAGATTTTTCCGCGGAAAATGTTACCCTCGATACCAAATGCATGACCTAATTGTTTTTTCAAAGAGATTCCGTAACCTAAGTTAACTTCAGCATTTTTGAAATCGTTAGAACCACCGATAGCAACGAACGGAGATAAAACACCCGCGTTTACACCGATTGACCAGGTTCTGTACTGGCCCCTTCCGCCAAATACCTTGGCTGAAGACGGAGACTCAGCAGGAGCGTCCTGTGCGTTAACAAGAGTCGTAGCTCCCATTAAAGCGACAAAAGAAACTGCCAGACCC
>NZ_QAIL01000576.1 GCF_003061025.1 Pedobacter sp. HMWF019
AAGAAGATTTTAATTACTGGCGGTGCAGGTTTCATAGGCTCACATGTGGTGAGAAGATTTGTAACGAATTATCCGGAATATGAGATTGTAAACCTGGACAAGCTGACCTATGCTGGAAATCTGGCAAATCTGCGTGATATAGAAGGAAGTTCAAACTATAAATTTGTTAAAGGCGACATCACCGATGCCGGGTCAATGAATGAGCTGTTTAAAAAGGAGAATTTTGATGCGGTGATCCATCTGGCAGCAGAATCTCATGTTGATCGTTCTATTGTAGACCCCACGGCATTTGTAATGACCAATGTTATTGGAACAGTAAACCTTTTAAATGCCGCAAGGGAATTCTGGAAAGGAGACTACAATACCAAACGTTTTTATCATGTCTCTACAGACGAGGTTTATGGAGCTTTAGGGGAGCAGGGGATGTTCACTGAAACCACTGCATATGATCCCCATAGTCCATATTCTGCTTCGAAAGCAAGTTCTGACCATTTTGTTCGTGCTTATCATGATACCTATGGTTTAGACGTGGTGATCTCTAATTGCTCCAATAATTATGGTTCTCACCATTTCCCGGAGAAATTAATTCCTCTGGCCATTAACAATATCAAAAACAGTAAAGCTGTTCCGGTATATGGCAAAGGAGAAAATGTAAGAGACTGGTTATGGGTAGAAGATCATGCCCGTGCCATCGATGTGATCTTTCATGAAGCAAAAACAGGGGAGACTTATAATATCGGAGGACATAATGAATGGAAAAATATTGACCTGATCCATTTGCTTTGCAAGATCATGGATAAAAAGCTGGGCCGTGCCCAGGGGGAATCTGCTCAACTGATTACGTTTGTAACCGATCGTGCCGGCCATGACCTGCGTTATGCTATAGATTCTACCAAACTGCAGCAAGTGCTGGGCTGGGTACCAAGCTTGCAGTTTGAAGAAGGTCTGGAAAAAACGGTGGAATGGTATCTGGAAAATGAAGAATGGTTATCTGATGTGACTTCTGG
>NZ_QAIL01000577.1:0-1702 GCF_003061025.1 Pedobacter sp. HMWF019
GAAGAATATTATACAGCCTACGGTAAATTGGATGCAGAAAGTCAAATTGAAATTAATAAAAATTCCATATTCGAAATTGCATCTATTACTAAAATTATAACTTCAGATTTAATTGCGCAAGCTGTTGATGATCATAAAATTAAAACGGATGATTATATCGACGGGTTCCTTCCTAAAGCGTATCTGTTGCAAAAAAATCTTAGAAACAAAATAAAAATTTCAGACCTCGCGTCTCATCAATCTGGTTTGCCTGATATAGATTTTGCAAAGTTGATAGAATTGGATCCGCAGCAACCAGTAAATGGTGTAACCCAGAAAACATTGAGTGATATCATCAATAATTGTACTGAACTAATAGATTATGGTCATTATCGTTATTCTACAATAGGATATACTTTGCTCGGACAGATATTAGAAAAAGTGTACAACAAGAGTTATGATGAAATTATCAGTGGAAAAATAATAGAACCTTTAAAGCTAACAAATACATTCACGAAAGATTTTAATGTAAAAAACAGAACAACTGGTCAGAATCCCAATGGTGGTAGTCAGGAATTCTTTAAATGGAACATTACAGCACCTGCAGGATTAATAAAATCTAGCGCTTCTGATATGGTTAAGTATTTAAAGGCAGTCCTGGATCAAGAAACTTCAATAGGAAAAGCGGCTGTAATTACCGAGAAACTCTTTTATAAAGATGAGAAAAGAGAAATGGGATTAGGACTAAATATCGTAACAGACGATAAAAACACCATTTATTCAAAATCAGGAGACTCCATGGGGCAATCTTCCATCATATGTTACAATAGGGCTAAAAATTGGGGTATTATAATTCTTCTAAACCAAAGGAACTCAAAAATGAGGCAAAACCTCTTAAATGAGATCTATGACACGGTCTTGAAATAAGTAGCTGGTTTTTGACATCCCTGTAAAATCTACAAGCCCTTCTCATCGTGCGATTGCAGGGCTTGTAGGTTTTATTATTATTTCTGTGACCACCTTGTTGAGATTGAGTGAATAGCGATTCTACATCTTCTTTTCAGGAACAAAAAGAATAGGCTCATTCCTGTTCGCAATCCTGGTCAGTGCCTCATAGATATAATCACAAACCAATTTCTCATCAGCAATATTGATCAGTTTCCGATCATCTTCAGGAGTATGATATTGAGGATGCCCACCTGTATGAAACCCTAATACCGGTATATTCTTTTTATAAAAGGAAACATGATCCGATCCGCCCACATCATAGGCATTTACAATGGGGTTGATTCCTATTTTCGGACCTAAGCTTTTCATAAGTTCCATTCCGCCATCAAAAGATGCTGCACCTCCCATATAAAGATGCTTTTCTTTATTCATTCGACCCACCATATCCATGTTAATCATTAATTTGATCTGAGACAGAGGAACCAGGGGATGTTCGGTAAAATACTTTGATCCTAATAAGCCTTGTTCTTCAGCGCTAAAAGCAATAATAATGATACTGCGCTTTAAGGAGGCTTTGTTTGCCGCTAATTTCTCCGAGATTTCTAAAAGTGCTGCTGTACCACTGGCATTATCGTCTGCACCAGGGTGAACGGCTACGGTATCTGGTTTTTTGGAAGATGCTCCACCCATCCCAAGATGATCATAATGTGCACCAATAACAATATATTCGTTTTTTAATTGTGGATCACTACCTTCAATTAAGCCTACTATATTC
>NZ_QAIL01000577.1:1712-4590 GCF_003061025.1 Pedobacter sp. HMWF019
TTTGTCTGTACATAAGGCGTGTCAGTTACCCCTTTTTTTACGCGCATTTTAGCGGTAAACTCCTGAAAATAATTGTTCCCGAAAGGGGATATCCCTGATTTTTTAAATTGTTTCACTAAATAGTCTGCAGCTTTATTATTTCCAGCAGTTCCTGGAAATCTTCCCTTCATTTTTGGAGAGGCCAGATACCATATATGATCTTTAATCTCTTTTTCTGTAATTGCAGATTGAGCCATCACGCAAGTGCTCATTGTGGTGCATAATGCAACCAAAAAAATCTTTTTCATTTGTGTGTTACCTACCAGCTTAGGTAAGTTTATTCTTTGCTTATGATCTTCTAAATTCATGTGTCGCAAATCTAGCATAAAAATCTATAGACAAGAAGTGCGCGCAATATGCGGGAAGTGTTTTTTGTTAATTCAAAAGAAATATCCTGTTGATACTGGATTTTAAATTGGTTAGTTATCACAAAAGAACTAAATTTGTTTACACACAAAACACATACAAATGAAAAAATTATACACTCTCTTGCCGCTTGCAGCATTGCTGTGGGCCAGCTCTTGTAAAAAAAAGGACATTGTAGCTGCGCCTGAACCCCCTGAAGTAATTGCAAAATCACGTTTCCTGCCCGACAGCACTTCTTTTACAATCAATGGAAAACGCTACACCAATGCATTAAGAGATCCTGCCGCCTCCAGATCTTATGGGAATAGAGGAGTCAATTTGCAACTGAGTCCTACCAATGGAGAATGGAGCATGAGTGGTGCGGCAAATAATTATTGGGTTGGAGTGGTTGACTCAGTACAATACTCATCAGCATCTACAACTTTGCTTGAACAGACTAGAGGGGCAATTATAGTTTCATTTATAAAAAATTATAAAAAGGCAAATGCGCTGAAATTTGGCTCTATGTACTGTCCCAGACCTGGAGATAAATTCTATACTTTGGGCGATTATCCCTATGCCATAGATTTTGAAAGGTTTGGTAAAGATGAAGGTGTCGCAATAAAATTATCGGTAAATAACGAACCATTGACTTCATATAGCCAATTATCAATAAATGCGAAATCAAAACTCACAGCAGAAAGCCAAAATGGCTCGAAATTCAAGATTCTAAAAATAGATGAGATTAAGGGAACTGATTTTATTGTTCTTGAGGCTGCATTTGAGGCTAACTTGTTTGATGAAAATGAAAAGTCTGTTAAAGTTACGGATGGTTTTTTTAGGATTACTACACCAAAAAACGGGGAAAGACTTGACTCTTTTACGCTTCTTTATTTATAAGAATAATCGAATTGTTTGGATTTTATAAATAAAAATGCCCTTGGATTTTGTCCAAAGGCATTTTTGTTAAAGCTATAGGGCTTTAAGCGTGATAACTACAGTGCTCTTGAGTCTGCGCAGTGGAGGGGGGAGCAGCGTGGGCACAAGCAGGATATTGAAATCGGTGCGGAGCAGAAAAAAGAAAAATAGCAATTGAAATGCTTACTGATGGAGAATCGTTAGAAAAGATTGCCAGATATTATAAACTTTCTATAGCTGAAATCCAAACACTGGTATAAGGTTAATTAAGATTGATATTTAAATGAGCTGTAGGAGAATTTGGATGTTGAGGCCAATTAATATGGCCAGTGCACATGAAGTGGTTTGGATGTCCATGGGTATTTAATGACAGAAAAGGCGAATGGTGATTTGCTAATTAAAATATCGTATATACGTCTTTCTACCCTGAGTTCCCACCTGTCTTCTTGTGCTCTGAGCAATCCATCTCTGATTAACCAACTTTCCCTGAATCCTTGAACAGAAGTATTGCCCATTGCTGGCCAATGTTCAATTACAGCTTGGATTAATCCGTTTATGAGGGTTTGACAATCTTCTGAAATCTCAGTTGTCTGATCTATTGCTGTGGATAGGGGCAGACCGCACACCAGGTTAAGTAGAGCTGAGGAGGGTGGTCTATCTATGGCGACTCCTGAAACTAAATAGTAAAGGCTGGCTACTGCTTGATGTTGGGATTGGGTACTGATGAATTTTCTGTTTTCGTCAATGAGTTTCAATCTTTCAAAAAGTGCTGGAAGGTAGTTGTTCAATAAAACGATTCCTGCGTATTGTACTGGAATACTTCCGTTGTCTGAGGATAAGTTGGCGTTTTGGGTTGAGGGCATAGGAATCTGGCTGGTATAAGCTAATTTAGAAATAATTTTGTAATCGCAACTCATTATAAAATTGTTCGCTGCTAACTGAAGACACCCAAAGAATTTGCAATCGAATCAAAAAGAATTAGTTTTGATGAAGAAGGCCGAAACTCCAGTCAATTCATTGCCGAGGTCTCGCCTAAATACTACTGATATTATGCCATTTCAAAAAATTACGCTACACATATTTCTATCCATCTCTTTATTCTTATCTTCATGCGCCCCAAACAGCGGCAAAATAATTCAATACGAATACAAAGGAACAGTGGTAACCAGAGTTAACAATTATCCTAATGACTATTTCTATTATGAAAAATTCGACAATACTAAAGATTTGCCTAAGGAATACATCCTTTCAAAATTCAGTGGACTCGATGGTCTGATGTCGGCGTTCCTTATATTCAAAAAGGATCAAACCGTAGAAATTATCCCCGTAGCTGATGACTTCAGCAAAATAGGTGGCAAGCCATCCCTGAAGCTTAATAATGAAATTGAAAATATCGACTTTATTCACTGGCGGGATAGTACTAGCAATAGTCTAGATAGTATAATAGAGCTTTCAGATGTGATTAAATCAGAGATCACCCGAAATAAAGCTGGCCACTCAAAAGTAAAATACGACAGATCCCTGCTTGAGGATTAAAGATTATTTATCTTTGCAAAGAGATGATTAAACAGCACAT
>NZ_QAIL01000577.1:4605-8500 GCF_003061025.1 Pedobacter sp. HMWF019
AGCACCGGTAGAGAAAATGCCCTTTGAAAATGAAAGTTTTGATCTGGTCATTAGTTCCGCGGTTCTACATTTTGCAGAGAACCAGGAGCATTTTGATGCTATGCTAAACTCCATGTGGAATGCCTTAAAACCCGGGGGATACCTTTTCTGCCGTCTCGCCTCAGAAATCGGAATCGAAACTTCAGTCAGATTTATTGGAAATGGCCGTTACATCCTTCCTGACGGATCAGAAAGATTCCTGGTTAACCAGGAAATGCTCCAGCGCCTCACCAAACGGCTTGACGGACACATTTACGAACCCATAAAAACCACCAACGTACAAAACATGAGAGCCATGACCACCTGGTGTGTGCGGAAATAGAATAAGCTCAGGGGGAGTAGATTGACTTATATTCATCCGCAGGATGGTGTTAATTTTAAGGTGGTTTATCTTGGTTTTGAATTCGACTCACCGAATCGCTCAGCAATTTTTTATACATCTTAGCTAGGTAATTTGTTATTTAATAAGGTTTCCAATTTTTTCAGTTTCGATGCCCAGAACTCATCAAAGTAGTTCAGCCAGGCCCGCAGTTCTTCAAAACCATCCTTTTTCAACGTGCAATAGCGTTCCCTGCCCACATCCTGAATAGAAATAAATCCGGCAGTTTCCAGTATTTTGACATGCTTGGATACAGCTGGACGGCTCATATCGAAATTATCGGCCAGGCTGTTGATGGTCAAACTATCCTCCGAAAGGAGCAGCAGCATTTTCCGTCGGCTCGGATCTCCGATCACCTGGAAGGTATCAAGCGTTGGTATGGCCATGTGCATCCGTATTTATAAGTTTTTCGATGTTTTGGAATTTCTCCAACCAGCCGTGCAGCAGGCCATGGTACAGATCCAGATTTTCTGCCTTATCGAAGCCGTGGTGGTCCAAAAACACTTCGGTGCCGTTGTTCTTGGGTTCGAGCCGCCAGGTCACAACCGATTCAAGTGTGATCTTACCTTGGCCAGGGCCGCAATTCCAGGAATAGCTTAATGTTTTTAAGGGCTCAATTTCCAGCACCTTACAATAAAAAATACCGTCAAAATTCAGGTTAGCTATGCTGCCCGTCCGGAACTGAAATTCATGCCCTAAAACAGGCTGAAAATCATTTTTCATAAGCCATTGTGTCATGAGATTGGAATTGGTTAGATACTCCCAAACCGTCTTAACGGGATGGGCGAAGAAATACTGGTGTTTAATAACTTTTGCCATAATGAGTAACCTATAAGTTACCTAAAGGTATAAGTAACTTATGAGTTACGCAAATTTATTTTTATTTTTTTGATCGGGGTAGACAGGAGTTGATAAAAGAATCAATACTAGCTTCTATAATTCTCCCTTAAGATCTTGCAGAAGCTGGTCTCTATATAATTTAGACAATGGAATCTTATTGCCGGCTACAGTTACCTGATGCTTCTCAATCCGCTCGATTTTCTGTCTGGAAATAATAAATGATTTATGAACCCTTACAAATTGATCTGTAGGGAGCTTTGCCTGCAATTCTGTCAATGTAATACGTGTAAGCGTATGTTTATCCGTTTCATGCAAACCCACATAATTATCTTCTGCTTTCGCGTAAAGCAGGTTATTAAATTTAATTTGTACCCAGTCGTGCCCATCCTTTACAAATAAAGCCTTCTCCTCGACTCTTTTTTTTACGTCAGGCACTTGATATCTCGTTTCAGCCAGCTTACATGCTTTTAGAAAGCGCATAAAATTGATTGGCTTTAATAAGTAGTCAGTAGCGGCCAACTCAAAGCCCTTTAATGCATAATCAGGATAAGCAGTAGTAAAAACGATCTGAACTTCTGGGTTTAGCATTGAGGCAAATTCAATACCCGAAAGATCAGGCATAGCGATGTCAAGAAACACTAAATCTACGCACTCATTTTTAACATACAGCAGTGCATCTGTCGCGCTTAAAAAGGTCGCATCAAGCGAAATAAAAGGTATCTTTTCTGCGTGAGCCCGAATAATATCGAGCGCTACAGGCTCATCGTCAATTGCTATTACTTTGATCATTCTACAGGCAACACTTGTTTAAGTTTCTCTCCTAAGTTTTTGGTTTCAATATCCCTTGCAATAATCACACCTTGAGGATCAATCAAAAAACTCTGTGGAATTTTCCGGATACTATAAAGCTTTGCCACCGCATTTTCCCAGTGCTTTAAATCTGAAACCTGTGTCCAATTTAATCCATCATCCTCTATTGCTTTTAACCACGCATCTTTTCCATCTAAACCATCAAGGGATATACCCAATATAGTAAAATTTCTCCCTTTAAATTCATTGTAGATTTTAACAAGTTCGATGTTAGTATCCCGGCAAGGCCCACACCATGAAGCCCAGAAATCAATCAGCACATACTTTCCTCTAAATGAGGTTAAATTGATAGGTTTACCACTAGTATCATTCTGCACAAAAACAGGTGCCAGAGTACCTGGATTAAGACCTTTCTGATCTGAAAGGAATTTCCAAAATTCTTTGGCGGATGGCATGTTTCGTACGTTCACAGAGAGTCTTTTAAATATAGGTTCTATCACTACAAGATCCGGGAAGGGCCCGGCATATTCCTGCAATGCACTTAATGCGATAAAGCTGCCAGGATTTCCATTAATAAATTTCAGCTGAATGGCCTTTTTGATCAAGCTTAAACTATCTAGTTTTTTGTTCAGTAGTACAGAATTTGCCTTATCAGCAGTTTCCATCAATTCACTGATCTTATTTCTCTGTTCAGTTACAGGACGAAGTATTTGCTCTAGCTTAAAGTAATCCGAATTGATACCTTTTCCAACAAATCTTGCATTGGCAATTACCTGGCTCGATGTTTTCAACGCTACTTGCCCCGGGTAAATGTACATGCGTAACGCATCTTGTTTATCATGTCTTTTTTTAAGCATTCCCAAAAAACCAATATTTGTAGTATCACACACAAGAGTTGCATATATTGGTCTTTCTATTTTCCCCTTAAAAACGAATATGCCATTACCCTGCGTTGCAGAATCAACTATTTTTTTACCGTCCTTTTGATACAATAGATAAATCTTGGCCGTCAAAGGCATTTTTGCAGCATTTATTCTAACGGTAAACAAAGAATCTTTAGTCTGAGATACAGACATAAAAGGTACCGCTGCCACGAAAAGCAGTAACATTACTTTCTTAATCATAATTACAAAAAATGAATGAGGTATTTAAAACTTGAGTTTAAGCCAAAATGAAACTTTATAATCTAAACCAGTGCTTTTTTGATCTAACTGGTAACTGTCTTGATAAAGCAGATCCAAACGCTTAGTGGTATTTTTTATTCCCGTATTATTTCCTTTAACTTCTGCACGGTTCTGAACAATGGTGTTAAACACTTCCATATTTAGCTCATTTTCTACCACAATAACCTTTACCTGCACTTCACATTGATTATCCATACTGATGCCGTACTTAAAAGCATTTTCAATAAACGGAAGAAGCAATAGCGGTGCGATCTTGAGTTGGTGATTACGATCATCCGAAACAATTTGAGTACTAATTTTTATATTATCCTTTTCAGGCAAACGTACCTGCTGAAGTTTAAGATAGTTTTCGATAAACTTCAATTCCTCTACAAGCGGCACAAAATTCTCATGCATTCCGTGAATGGTATAACGCATCATATCAGACATGATATCAATCCCTTCAGCAGTATCCGGTGCTTTTTCTTTTAACGCCGTACCATAAAGATAATTTAAAGCATTAAATAAGAAATGGGGGTTCAGTTGAGCCTTTAATGCATGAAGCTCATTATCTGCTTGCTGAATCCTATTCAGCTTTCTATTCTTATTTTGATGATAATAGTCCCTGACTATTGCATAAATAAACGCATAAGCAGCCATAACT
>NZ_QAIL01000578.1 GCF_003061025.1 Pedobacter sp. HMWF019
TAGCGGCACAGATGTGTGATTTCGCAGATACTGCATTTGGGCGATCTGGCTACACAGATATAACGGCCATGTAGTATAAGCCAATGATGAGCGATGTGGATGGTGTGCTGAGGAAGGTGTTTCACAAGATCTTTTTCAACAGCAAGTGGTGTTTTTCCGTTGGTAAGTCCAATACGGTTTGCCACTCGAAATACGTGCGTATCTACGGCCATGGCAGGTGCATTGTATATAACAGAAGCAATTACATTCGCAGTCTTTCTGCCCACGCCAGGAAGCTTTTGCAGGTCATTAATATCTGAAGGAACAAAGCTGCCAAAATCATTGACCAGCATGTTGGCCATGCCCACCAGATGTTTTGCTTTATTATTTGGGTAACTTACAGTTTTAATGTAATCGAATACAATATCTGAGGTTACTTCTGCTAAAGACTTTGGTGTAGGAAATCGTTGAAAAAGTGCAGGAGTAATCATATTTATCCTTTTATCTGTACATTGTGCAGACAAAATTACGGCGATAAGCAGCTGGAATGGGTTGTTGTAATGGAGTTCTGTTTCTGCATCTGGCTGTTTGGCCGAAAAATGTTCTACAAACAACCTGTATCGTTCTTTCTTAAGCATGTGCAAATATACTATCCGCAAGGACATAAAAAAGCTGCCCCGGAAGAGAGGCAGCTTTAAAATTACTTAGCCATGTTATAGGCAAGGATTTTTTGAATTACCTCATCACTGGGATCTTTCATCAGATTATCCAGCCCCGCCTTTAGATCGTCATAAGGGAAGGAGTCAATTTCTTCAAAAAATTCAGTGTTTGATTTTTCTGATTTCTGATGAAAATGAGATAGGTTGTTAATTGAAGTAGAGGTTGTTATCATAAGCAATAAACTGTTTTTTGTTTATTATTAAACGCAACAATCTACTGTTTATTTTAACCTGCAATAATAATTTTGAAACAAATTTCAATACGGGTTTATCCCACTTCTTTTACCTTCATCATCTTCCTTAAATTGCTCAGGGCATACCTCATTCTGCCTAAAGCAGTATTAATACTCACATCGGTCAGGTCTGCAATTTCTTTAAAGCTCAGGTCGGCGTAGTGACGCATGATTAGAACTTCTTTCTGTTCATCCGGTAATAGATGGATCATAGCTCTAAGATCCGTATGCGTCTGATCTCTGAGCATTCTGTCCTCTGCACTTTCTTCATAGATCTGCAGCATATTCAGAATGTCAGTTCCGTCAGAACTTGTAATAGCAGGTGCACGTTTTTCCCGTCTGAAATAATCGATAACCAGATTGTGCGCAATGCGCATTACCCAAGGCAAAAATTTGCCTTCTTCATTGTATCTTCCTGATCTTAATGTATTGATCACTTTTATAAAAGCATCCTGAAATATATCTTCTGCCAGATATTGATCTTTTACCAATAAATAAATAGATGTATATATTTTTGATTTGTGTCTTTTCAGAAGTTCTTCCAAAACAGATTCGTCCCCGTTAAGGTACAACTTCACCAGATCCTGATCACTATTTAATTGTAATTTCATAGGAGTATCTATACTAAATTCCCTTGCCTATTGCCTAAAAT
>NZ_QAIL01000065.1 GCF_003061025.1 Pedobacter sp. HMWF019
CCTGGAAACCAATTCATAAAATGCAATATTAGTATAATAATTTATAAAGGGATCTTCCTCTTTAAGCTGGTAGTAGAGGTGAATATGAAATGGAAATTTTAACTGGGCTTTGAGTTTTGGATTTATATTTTCATGATCAAAATGCCCGGTATTAGAAATGATCTGCTCGACTTCGCGTTCCGTTAACGGAGGCACATTGGACACATCATTAACATCAAAATAATTTCCCTGAAACCAGTTTGCTCTCAGGTAAGCGGAATGCCGCATTCTTTCATAAAAACGAATCCATGAAGTGGAACGCATACTGAGTACCACTTTAACCAGGTTCGTACTGTCTAATGCACAGATAAAATTCAAAATGCTATCGAACAACTGATTTTTGATGTCTTTTTTCAGGGCGAGATCTGCAAAACCGTCTATAATCAGGATAAATTTACCTCCACGGGCCTGATGTTGTTCATGCAGATAACTAAGCAGATCCTTTTTTGCCGATATTCCAAGTTCTGCCCGGATTTGCGCCTCAAGGTCATAATAATCGCCATCTTTCTTAAAAAAGCTATAGGCTTTCACGAAAAGAACATTTGAATCTTTATAAGGTGCATTTTCTTTATAAAAGTAATCTTCTACCAGGTGGCTTAGCAAAGTCGTCTTCCCGTAACCCGGCTGAGAGATAAAGCACATGAAACTGAAGTTGCTATTGTAAAATTCCTCGAAGTCATGTTCAGCAAACTTTCGGCTAATGGTCATTTCATAAGGCAGGCCTGACCTGTTCCTAATACCTTTCAAGGTGAAATCAGTCGTTTTGCCAGCATAATGCCTCAAACTTTCCCAGTCATCTTTATCCTTGTCCTGGGTATTTTTCTCCCGGGGGATCAGCCTGATCAATTTCTCATTATCCACATATTCAAATAATGTGGTTAAGGTAAACTGAGAAAAATTATGCTTGACTACAGCGAAACCAAAAAGCCTTTTTATGGTCGTTTCGCTAACGCTTTTGTTCAGAGCTTTACTGATTTCTATTGATATTCTTTTGCAGTCTCCAGGGGTAACAGAGCGGATTCCAGCCTTTGATAATATCAAAGATTTTAATTCATTTAGTACAGATGTTTCATCCATAATAACGTAATAGGGGCGTTAATAATAAGATTTAACTAATATATATGAAAGAAATTAAATATTGGTTTTATAAAAAAAATGAAAAAAAATGCAGAACAATAG
>NZ_QAIL01000579.1 GCF_003061025.1 Pedobacter sp. HMWF019
ACCAACAACAGTTACAAAAGAAAGCTCGTCAGCTTCTAATTTATTCGCTACTCTGGTAATTCCTATCTGTATTATCATCGGGATATGTCTTTACAAATTTGTATTAGGTGATCCGAACAACTTTATCGACAACAATCCTGAAATGGGCCCTAAAGTAGGTAACTATGCTGGTATGGCTTACAAAGGGGGAGTTATCGTTCCGATTCTAATGGGTATGCTTTTAATGGTATTTGTATTCTCAGTTGAACGTTTTATCGTAATCGGAAAAGCAACTGGATCAGGTAGTCTGGACGCTTTCGTTAAAAAAATCCAAGGCCTTTTGAGCAACAACAACATCGAAGCTGCTATGGCTGAGTGTGACAAACAAAAAGGTTCTGTTGCCAATGTAATCAAATCCGGTTTGAAAAAATACCGTGAAATGGAAGTTGAAGCAAACATGGATACTGATCAGAAATGTTTAGCCATTCAGAAAGACATCGAAGAAGCAACTACTTTAGAGATGCCAATGTTAGAGCAAAACTTAACAGTAGTAGCTACTTTAGTTTCTGTAGGTACGTTAACAGGTCTATTAGGTACAGTAACAGGTATGATCAAGGCCTTCGGTGGTTTGGCTACATCTGGAGCTCCTGACCAGGCTGCGTTAGCAAGTGGTATCTCTGAGGCCCTTATCAACACGGCTACAGGTATCTGTACTTCTACTATCGCGATCATCATGTATAACATCTTAACTTCTAAAATTGATAAATTAACTTATGCAATTGATGAAGCAGGTTTTAGCATCATCCAAACTTATGCTTCTACGCATAAATAAGAAATAATGAATTTTTTTTTACCGGCTTTATGGAAAACCGGAAGAATTAACATCATTAGTATAAAACATAAGTAATTTAAAAAAATTATGCCAAGAGCAAAGGTTAAAAGAAAGAGTACTTCGATTGATATGACCGCCATGTGCGACGTAGCTTTCCTGTTGCTTACTTTCTTTATATTAACAGCAACTGCACGCCAGCCTGATCCTTTGGATATCAAACTTCCGTCATCGAGCTATAAGATTCCGGTGCCTGATGTTGATATTGCGAAGCTGACCATCGGCCACGGAAAAGTGTTTTACGAGGTTGCAGGGAAAGACGTTAAAATGGCGACTTTGGATAAAATGGCTGAACAATACAAAGTGAACTTTACTCCTCAGGAGAAAGAACGTTTTGGGGTAATCCAGTCATTCGGTGTACCGATGCAAAGTTTAAAAGCATTCATCAATTTACCTGATGAGGCTGCAAGAACTAAATCTGGATTACAGATCGGTATCCCTACAGATTCACTGGACAATCAATTGTCTGCCTGGTTACTGAATTCGCGTAAAGCTGTTGCAGAATTGCATTCTACCCAAATGCGTGTAAGTATCAAAGGTGATGCAAAAGAAGAATATCCAGTGGTTAAGAAAATCGTTGATATTCTTCAAAAACAAAAAATTAACAAATTTAGTTTAATTACAACTGCCGCAGGCGGTGCTAAATAAAGATAGACAATGGCAGAATTAGATACCTCCAGCGGGGGCGGTAAAAAAGGAGGCGGTAAGGTCAGAACCAAGAAAGCGAATACCAAAG
>NZ_QAIL01000580.1 GCF_003061025.1 Pedobacter sp. HMWF019
TTTCTACACCATCATACAGATAAAAGCATATAGTTATTTTTTGATCCTTTGGTACCTGTTGATTTTTTGCCACCAGTGTCATTCCGCAATGTGGACATTGGCCTGGCTGCTGGAAGGTTAGGGTGTCACAGTCATTGTTACAGGGTGGGCATGCATATCTGGCTGCATTGACTTGTGTAAATGCCAGGCAAGGAATAAAAGCAAATAGAAAGAATAGCTTTTTCATAAATAGATTATTTATACAAAAATATAAGACCAGGAAGAATAAATCTGGACATATGTATAACCAATCCGGCCATTCTGTTAGGCGAGGATTCTTCTTCTTATACTTCTTTGAGTAGCTTTCGGATTTGGGCGCTACTTCTGTAACCGCATTCCTGTGCTATCCAGGCAAGTTTATATTTTTCCTTTAAGAGATGTTTTGCTTTTTCTTGCCTTAAAAGTTGAATATATTGCCCGATGGTTACTCCTGTAGCAGACTTGAAAAGTCGTGTAAGATTGCGTGGGCTGATAAAGACCAGTTCTGCCAATTCTTCTAGGGTTAATTTATGTTGCAGGTGCTTTGTTATATAATCTTGTACCTGATGTATATGATGGTTGATGTGCTGTCTATTTTGCAGGTAAATACTATTTTGGACTTCCATACCATCTCTGCGAATATAAACAACCATGTCTTTTGCAACCCTACAGGCAAAGGCTACTCCATGTTGTTCTTCCACCAGGTATAGTGCAAGGTCTATACCGGTTGCAATGCCTGCACTGGTAAATATTCTGCCGCTTTGGACAAATAGTTTGTTTTCAATAACTTTTAAGTGGGGGTATTCTTTCTGTAAGGCTGCTGTCCATGCCCAATGTGTGGTGCAGTTTTGGCCATCTAACAGGCCGGAGGCAGCAAGAGCAAAAGCCGCTGTACAGATTGAACATATTGTTGCACCTTGTGCGGCTGCATTTTGCAGCCAGGGTATCCAGAGTTTGTCATCTGCTCTGTTCCATTTGGCAATTTCCATCCCGGCCAGGATAACAATGTCTTCTTTTTCTACATGGATAGAATGTAGCGGGTCAACATTGGTAATCCCCAAACCAGATGAGGTTTGGGGATTTGGGGATGGTGATACATAATGGATATCGTAATGCTTCCCACAGCAGCCGGATTCATAGAAGACTGTAACTGCACCTGCCAAATCGAGAAGATGCACGCTGTTGAATACGAGAAATATAACCCTGTTGGTTGCCATAATTCAAATTTACTCTTTATTAAAGGTGAACGTGGCACCGTGCTGTTTTAATATCACTTGTTTTTGGGCCGGATTAAATTCCAGAGCAACACCGATCTGTTCAGACTTGAATTTATCTTTCTCACTGGCTTCCAATGGAAATGAGGATTGTCCGGTTGCTTGTACGAGTAAAGTCTTGTCTTTTTTAGTTACGGTGAGTTTTAAAGGGATTTGTTGACTGGCATATACGCCCAGGTATTGATCCAGATCCTCACTTGAAACTTCAATAGTAGCAAAATTTGGGATCTCAAATGGTTTATTATAGACGCCGCTTAGCAATGCAATCATGATCTTGTTGTTATCGTAATTTGACCCATTTGAAGTTAGGGCTACTGCAGTTTTATCAGATGGGAAATAAGAATAAACTGAAGTGAAACCATCTATTCCACCAGTGTGTCCATAGCTCGACTTATCATAGAAAGGAAATTTGAACAGGCCCATGCCAATGCCATCCTTTATCGTTTCCATTTGTTCTAAGCTTTTAGCTGATAGGAGCTGGCCTCCAAATAAAGCCTCTGCAAATTTAGTTAAATCAGTTGGAGTCGAGACAACAGCCCCTGCACCCATTGGAACGGACATATCCGTTTCTGGTTCTTTGTTCCAGCTGTTTACAAATTTATAGGAATTACTTTCATTGTTTTTAAGGTTTATTTTTCCACCATAGAATGTGTTCTTCAGGTTTAGAGGTTTTGTGATTTTCTCTTTTAGGATTTCAGAATAGTGTTGTTTATAAACCTTTTGTAAAATGAATGACAAAAGTACAAAGTTAGAATTGCTATAGGAGGTTTTGCTGTCAGGTTCAAAATCACTTCCTCCTTTTACAATAATATCAGTGAGTTCCTTTTCAGATTTCTTTGTTGTATTCCATTGTTGGTATTCTTCATCATCCGTAAAGTTATGAATTCCACTTCTGTGGCTTAGAAGTTGAGCGATGGTAATTTTATCGCTGTTTTTTACAGAGGGAAAATACTGGTTTATGGTCTGTCCGAGTGTCAGTTTACCTTCTTCAATAGCTTTGAAAATGAGAACTGTTGTAAAGGTTTTGGAAATGGAACCAATCCTGTATTTAGTGTCTTTATTAGGTTTGGTATGATTTTCAATATCGGTATATCCAATGGCTTTTGTATAAAGCAATTGACCATTCTGTGAAATGGCTACACTACCCATAAACTTATTGTTGTCTTCGAGCGTTTTGAAATAAGCATCTAACTTAGGTTTGTCAATGTTTTGTGCGTATGAAAATGATAAGCAAAAAATAAGTGGGATTACGGTAAGCAGGTTTTTGTACATAGTTTTAGTGTTTATGGTGAAAACGATTTTTAATTTTGAGTAAGAAAGTGAGCAGAAGATAGAATACAATAGTGAGGGCGATCATTACCGGAATAAACCAGTTTCCTAACATCTCATGACCTGGATAATTTGATGACATTCCCAGAATAAAGGTTGATCCTTTTTTATAAAATAAGCCAACGCGATCTGGCAGGATGGTCTTTGCACCAATTAAGAAAATAAAAGCAAACAGGCACAGGTAGAGGAGAAAGAATATAATATAGCTTAAGCCATTACCAATATTTAAAATGAGCGCTTTGAAAATATGGACAGGGTTGAATGTTCTTGTAGCTTGTGTTAATTTTTTATCTGCTACAAGAGGCTTTAGTACCTCTTCCGGACTTCCTAATTTTTGAAGAATGTCCAGAAGCTGTTCAATTTCATTATCAGATTTCTTTTGGCTGAAGTTTTCATAAATATGACTGTTTAGTTCCATCATAATTTCCAGCTGGTCTTCTTTAGATAAGGATTTTGTCGCCCTTTGGATCCGGTCTAAATATTCCTGGTAAATCCGTATGGATGATTTATCTGTAAATGGTATTTTGGTTAAGTTCATTTGGATATTTTTAAGATGGAGTTGTTGAGTTCGTTCCAATAAGTATTCATTGATTTAAGTGTAGCTACACCTTCATTGGTAATGTTATAATACTTTCTCGGAATTCCTGAGTCTTGCTCAACCCATTTTGAAGTGATGAGATTTTCCGCTTTTAGTCTGTTCATTAATGGATACAATGTTCCTTCAGCAATTTCTATGGCCGTATTCTTTTTAATTTCACTAATCAGGTCGTAACCATAGTATTCCTTCCCATTTTTTAAAATGTTCAATACGATAAAGGTTAGTGTTCCTTTTTTTACCTGTGAGATCCACTTATTTATAAACTCCTGATTCATGGGGTAAATATATAACAAAATACATAGTATAACAATGTATTATTGCATTGTGATTTTATACCATACAAAATCGGTTCTAGAGCGATGTTTAATAGATTTTTTTTTCTGATTTACAGTGTTTAAAAATAAGTAGTAAGAATAAATAGGAAAGGATGCCTCCCAATATTGACGCGGCTATATCCTGGATATCAAAGGTTCTTCCTGGAATTAAAAATTGAGCAAATTCATATAGAACCATCGATATTGTGGCCTTTAACGCTGGATTGAGGGGAATAGCAG
>NZ_QAIL01000581.1:0-54661 GCF_003061025.1 Pedobacter sp. HMWF019
GAGTGTAGGAACGGATCTCAGTCAGCTTGAATTTTCCTGGCTGGTGTATAATAGCAATGGGGCATTAAGTTTGGCTGCGCCACGGGTTATCATTTCTAATGCGTATGAATTGAACTATCAGATTAAGGGTGATCCTTTTATTTTGGGGGAGCCTTATGTGGTGCGTTTAACCGTAAAAAATAAGAGCACCGGGGTCAGTTTTTTTCTTAATTATAATATTATAATTGGAAATAAGTATGGTACCGGCTGGCTGGTTTTGGAAGATAAGAATGGCAGGGGGGATCTTTCTTTTGTATTTCCGGATCATACGCTTGAACATGGTATTTATACGGACCGGAATACAACTCCACTGTTTGGTCCTAGAAAACTGGAACTTACACCTTTCCCTGTGGGAGATGATATTTCTGCTGTAGGAAAACGTTTATATATTTTGGCACAGAGTGGGAGCCAGGAGTATAATTATTTAACGATGGTCAAAAAGTTCGACTACAGTTATGAGTTTTTTAGTGCCCCTGCGGTCGAAAATCCTCAGGTAATGACCTGGACCAGTCAATATGTATATAGCGGGGTAAGGAATCCTGCACTGGGTGTCGTGATTAATAATAATAAGGCTCATTCTAATCTTGTCGGTGGTTTCCCGGGAGTGAAGAAATGGGGGGACGTGGCACTGAATCCTCAGGGCAGTAACAATTATTCTCTGGCGCCTTTTGTTGTTGGTGGTCCAACCTATCCGGCGATTGTTTATGATAATAAAGATAAGCGTTTTTACCATATCAGGGCATATAATCCGAGCCCTGTAGCGGGTTCTCTGGAAGCTTTTCCGTCGGGAGGGACTGCTGGTGTAAGTACGGTATTTGAGATGAATAATGTTGGAATGACAATGCTTTTTCAGGACTCGGCTGATGTGGTGCATGAGTATAATGCCGTGATGAAGAGTGATGACAATCAGGCTTATTTGCTGAGGTATAAAACAACTAATACTACTGAGGCGCCTAATATTACCCTGTCTAAAACCCTAATGAATGCACCAGGTATATTGTTGTACACCGCTGCCGCGGGATCAACTTCAACGCCACACATTTATTATAGTAATGACAATAGAGTGTCGCGTTATGAGACAAGTTCAAATACTGTAGTTGAAACGTTTGCCTTCCCGGTCGGGGAGCAGGTGACGGCTATAAAGTATGCGAAGTATACGCCAAACGATACTGATCCGGCGAAGAAAGCACGGCTGGTTGTTGCGACCTGGAATGGTACTGAAGGACGTGTGTATTATTTTACCATTAGCAGTACCGGAAGTATGGGTACCTATACACATACGTTTGGGGGTTTTGGGAAGGTAGTGGATATGGCCTATAAATATTAAATCACATAAAAACAAGATACAATGATCCGATTAAAAAAAATAAAGAAGTATTTGGTGCCGAAGGTTTTCTTTGTAGCTGCAATGATCTGCAGCAGTGCTTCTGTTCATGGGCAGAGCTCCGGTAGCTACGTAATTGACGGTCATATCGAAGGACTGGACAGTGGTAAGGTTTTTTTAAGTGCAACTTATCAGGGTAAAAATTTGACAGATTCTGTGGTGGTAAAAAATGGCAGTTTCAGTTTTAAGGGTAATATACCGGGTACATTGCTTTACGGTTTGCGATTTGGAAAGCAACATTACATAACTGTGGTTGTGCAGCCAAACGAAGAAATAAGGGTAAAGGGAAATCTTACAAACCTGGACAATGTGGAAATTTCCGGGGCTAAAGAGCAAAAGGTATGGGAGGAATGGATGAAGGTCTGGACAATGATCAGAAATCAGGCGGGGCGTCTTTATAAAATGGCCGATAGTATTGGCAAAGGAGACAGGACTGCTGTGGATGCTGGATTTGAACAATTGAATCTTCGGCTGGTTGATTCGGTGGAAGCTTTTGTTAGGCGGCATCCATCTTCGGCCATTGCGCCCTTTGTCATCACAGATCGTTTTGTCAATTACCCTAATCCGGAAAAAGCGCAAAGCAACTATGCTGTTTTGACTTCTGCAGGAAAGAATACGATTTATGGTAAGGAACTTGGACAGGCCATTTCTGTAAATGCTAAAACAGGCGTTGGTGTGAGACCGGATTTTACATTGCCTGACCGTGAAGGAAAAAGTTTTAAACTCTCTTCTTTAAAAGGTAAATTGGTATTGGTAGATTTTTGGGCAAGTTGGTGCGGGCCATGCAGAAAAGAGAACCCCAACCTGGTCAAGGCTTATGAGAAATACCATAGCCAGGGATTTGAAATTGTAGGTGTTTCATTGGATGATAAGAAGGAGGCTTGGATAAAAGCTATTGATGCAGACAAACTAACCTGGATACATGTATCTGATCTAAAAGGCTGGAAAAGTAACCTGGCTAAGGAATACGGGATCAGATCTATTCCAACCAATTTCCTGGTGGATAGAAACGGAAAGATCATTGCAAAAGATCTGCGCGGGGAGGCTTTAGAAAAAAAGCTTTCTATGATTTACAAATAGTTGGTAATGGATCTTATAGCCTTTTAGGCTATAAGATCCATTACCTCTAAAATGACGCTGCAAACCTGACGGATCTCCTCTTCTTTAATAATTAAAGGAGGGGCGATCCGCATGGCGGTTTCACAATGTAAAAACCAGTCGATCACCACACCGCGTTCTCTACATAGGGTACTTACTTTTTCTACCTGCTCAAAGCTGTCCAGCTGAATGCTCAGCATTAAACCTTTACCGCGAACTTCTTTAATTAGCGGATGGACAAGAAGCGTACGAAAAAGTTCTCCTTTTTTATTGACGTCTTTAACCAATTCTTCTTCCAGTATAACCTCCAGACTGGCGAGACCTGCACTGCAGGAAACAGGGTGGCCGCCAAATGTAGTGATGTGTCCAAGGATCGGGTTTTCTTTAAGTACACCCATAACTTCTTTATTGGCAATAAAGGCACCGATTGGCATACCTCCACCCAAGGCTTTGGCCAGTAATAAAATATCAGGAACGATACCAAAATTCTCAAAGGCAAATAATTGGCCGGTACGACCAAATGCGGCCTGAATTTCATCGAGAATCAGCAAAGCGCCAACTTCTGTGCAGCGGTTGCGAAGTTTGCTCATGTAATTTTCGGACGGAACCCGGATGCCGGCTTCTCCCTGAACGGTTTCTATGATCACACAAGCGGTTTCCTCTGTGATCATGGTAAGTTCTGCTTCTTCATTGAAGTGGATAAATTGTACATTAGGAAGAAGTGGACGGTAAGCTTGTTTATAATGCTCGTTTCCCATGACACTTAATGCACCATGAGTGCTGCCATGATAGGAATTGAAGCAGGAAATAATACCACTTCTGCCAGTATATCTTTTGGCGAGTTTTAAAGCGCCTTCTGTAGCTTCTGCACCAGAATTGACAAAATAGACATTGTTCAATGTTTCTGGTAATACGGAGATGAGTTTTTGCGCAAACAGGATCATTGGACTTTGTACATATTCTCCATAGACAGTGAGGTGCATGTATTTATCCAGTTGTGCTTTTATGGCATCGATTACTTTTGGATGTCGGTGTCCGATATTGCTCACTGCAAAACCGGAAACCAGATCAATATAGGATTTATTCTGTTTATCGTATAAATAGATTCCTTCTGCGTAATCGATTTCCAGTAAGTTAGGACTGGTGGAAGTTTGCGCGTTGTTGAGAAGGAAAAGTTGTTTGTTACTGATCATAAAATTATAAAAATATTAGCTCTTTTTGGAAACGGATGTTCTTTTGAGGGCGATGGTGCCTAAAATACCTGCAACAACAGAGGCAAGCAGGATGCCGTATTTAGCTTGGTTGATCATGGTCTCACTTGTGAAGGCGAGATTGCTAATGAACAGAGACATGGTAAAGCCTACGCCAGCTAATAAGGCGACCCCCGTAATGTGGGTCCAGTTGGCCTGGTCTGGAAGACGGGAGATCTTTAACTTCACCATGAGCCAGGTAAAGAGTAAAATGCCGGTAAATTTGCCCACAATGAGGCCGGTGGTAACCCCCATACTCACAGGGTTTAGTAATGCACTGAAAAAATCGGATCCTATGACCATGCCTGAGTTGGCTAATGCAAATAGGGGCATTATAATAAAAGCCACCCAGGGATGAAGGGTATGTTCAATCTTTTGTAAAGGAGTTTCTGCGGCGGTACTCAATGCCTTGATCTCTTCAATAGTCTGATGCTGCTGAGGGGTGGTCAATGTACTGTTGCTGGGAATTTCCTGCTCAAAATCTGCAGCAAGTTTTTTAAGTTTTTTTGCATACATCAGTTCGTCGATCTTTGTAGAGGCTGGAATGGTAAAGGCAACCAATACGCCGGCAATCGTGGCATGAACCCCCGAAAGAAGGAAGCCCATCCAGACCACGAGCCCCATGATCAGATAAAATGCACTGCTTCTGATGCCCAGAAGGTTTCCAATCATCATGATCACCAGAAAGAGTCCGGCTATACCAAGTGGAATGAAGTTTAAGTCAGAACTGTAAAAAAAAGCGATGACCAGGACTGCCCCAAGATCATCGGCCACAGCTAAGGCAGATAAGAATACTTTTACAGAAGATGGGATATGTTTTCCCGCCATGGATAGCAGAGCAAGGGCAAAGGCAATGTCTGTAGCCATTGGAATCCCCCAGCCGTGTTCGGATTCCATTCCTTTATTTATGAAAAAATAAATCAGTGCGGGAACGATCATTCCGCCGAGTGCGGCCATCATCGGTAAGGAGGCTTTTTTTATACTGGAAAGTTCTCCGTCCATAAATTCCCTTTTGAGCTCCAGTCCAATGACAAAAAAGAAAATAGCCATTAAGCCATCGTTGATCCAGATGTGCAGGGGTTGATCGAATACATGTTTATCAAAGCCTACTGACAAATGGAGATCCCAAACCTGGTGGTAAGAATTGTGATATGGTGAATTTGCCCAAATAATTGCTGCAACAACACTGATCAGCAGAACAATTCCACTGGTATACTCCAGGTGGATAAATTTGCTAACCGGGGCTATAATTTTATCAATAGGAGATTTCTGCATAGTGTATCTATTTAGGGCGTATGGCAAAAATAGGGTTTTATATTAAAATAAGATTTTAATATTGGAGAGTCTGTAAACAATTAAAACCAGAAGGTTTGTTTATTGTTCCTACTTTTACAGTTCTAAATTAGAGTACGATGGCAAATTTTTCAGAAATTATAAAATCGGATAAACCTGTTTTGGTTGATTTTTCTGCTGAATGGTGTGGTCCTTGTAAAATGATGGCACCGATATTAGGTCAGCTTAAGGGGATGATCGGAGATAAGGCAACGATACTTAAAGTGGATGTGGATAAGAACCCTTCTGTTTCGAAGATCTATCAGATTCAGGGTGTACCTACCTTAATTTTATTTAAGGGGGGGCAGATCAAATGGAGACAGTCTGGGGTTATACAGGCTAGTCAGTTAAAAACTATTATTGAGGGGGTAATAAACAGCTGAAACTGACTATGTAATTATTCTTTCTTTGATTTTAATGGCCGGATTTCCTGAATAAATTGTAAATGTATCCAAATTAGAGGTGGCTACTGAACCTACTGTCAATACAGCATGTGCTCCGACTGTAATACCCGGGCATACGATTGCCCCAGTTCCTATCCATGCGCCATCTTCTACTGTAATTCCTGCATTGCGGAGGTCAAAGGTACTTTTTGTGTAATCGTGATTTCCTGTGAGCAATATAGCTTTCTGCGAAATACAAACGTTGTTTCCTATATGGACCTCTTCCAGGTTTTCTATGTAACAATCCGAGAGCCAGGAGTGGTTGCCTAATGAAAATTTCCATGGATATTTAATGTGGATAAAGGGTTTGATGCGTACGTCTTTCCCGATTTTTGCACCAAATAACTGTAGTATGCCGACGAGCAAGGTGCTGCATGGAAGCAGGCCGGACCTGAACAACAACAAGCTGGTCAAATACCAGAGGCTGATTTTAAGTTTACCTGCCCCCGGATGATAGGATCCTTTGTTAAAGGCTTTTCTTAGTTTTGTTTCCATATTGGTTCTTAGAACGTACCCATGTCATGATCAGGAACCCCATGATACTGTAGGTAATGAGGTTGAATAGAAAATGTAGGTTTATCCTATAGCCTGGCCGCCAGTAGAGTGTAATGAGCAACAGGCGGAGTAGATTGAGACTTTGGAAGCTTGCTGCCCCTAACAGCAGGAATAGTAATTTAGATTTAATGGATTTGGAGTAAGCCATGACAAACGCTGTGAATGCACTCATGATTCCATAACCGAGACAAGAGTAGACCAGGTGAAAACCAGATCTGCCGGTAACATGGAGGTTAAAAATACTTTTTTTTACTTCATATCCCATCAGGTTCAACAAGGCTGCAGAAGAGGAAATATTAATTTCACGCCAGTATCTGATATAGTTGAGGTGCTGGTCCAACCATTGATTGTAGAACCTTCCGGGAGTTGTTATTCCTATAAAGGCGAGGTTACCGATATAGAGGAAAAAGAAAAACAGAAGAAACCTTAAGGCAAATTTTCTGCCGATGGGGGGGTGCGGTTTTATGCCTTTTAATCTGAACTGTTCTTCAATTTTTATGTCAACAATTAACCTGAACCAGAATGCCTGGAGGAAATGGTATAAGATACCGGTTGCTCCATCCAATATTCCTTTTTGGATGAAGAGACGAAAAGCAAAGTAAAGATAGGGTCTAAGGTATCTTGGAAAGGTATTCCACAATTGTTTTAACCAAGCTATACGTTCATTGGGGCCAGCCCACAGGTTGGTTCTACAGGTTTTAACGGGGGTGTATAGGAGCCGGTTGACTTCTTCTTCTGCGAGAAGATCGCTGTAACGATTGTGTTTTTCCAGCCAGAAGGAAATGTTGTTCTCTTTTAGATTTTCTTCAATCAAATATCCTTTTCTCCATATTTGCGTTGGTCCGGAAACCAGAAAACGATGGTCCATATTCTGGCTGAGATCGGAATAACCGATATTGTACCGGAACATCTTGAGCATATATTTAGGAAAGTAGCCTCCATGTTTGATCCACTGGCCTCTGAAAAGGTACTTTCTGTTGAAATAGATTCCGGTTAAGTGATGATGGTTCTGGTGTTTGAAGTTTTTGAGCTGAAGGTACAGCTCTGGACTAAGTATTTGATCTGCATCAAGTCCAATCACCCATGGTGTACGTATAGGAAAGATATGGAGGGCATAGTCCCATTGTTTAGGATGGTTGTCAAAGGAGCGGCAGGTATATTGAACCTGATAGGTATTGCAAATATCGAGGGTTTTGTCTGTACTGCCGGAGTCTAAAATGAAAATGGGGGCTTGAAGTCCCTTTATGGAATCCAGTAGTTTGGAAAGATGTATTTCTTCGTTGAAAGTAAGGATGATAAAGGTGTAATCAGTTTGCATTTTTTAAGGTTTGTTGGTACATTTCCTGATAAAGAATGGTTAGACGAGGTGCGGAGAAATCTTTCAGAATTTGTTTGGGTGCATATTTTCTGATTTCAGCCCTTTTCTGAATATCCTTATAGGCTTTGTAAAAGGTATGTGTTAAGTCTGTAATACTGGATTTGCAGATCCAGCCAAGATTATGTTGAAGTACATAAGCTGCTAATCCAACTTCTCTGGTCAGTAGAACCGGTGTGCCACTGGCAAGACTTTCTATGACCACGTTGGCGAAATTTTCATTTTGGGAAGGTAAAACCAGTAGATCGTGTTTTTGGATAAAATCAAATTTCTCCTGTTCGTTGAGATAACCTGCCCAGTTGATGTACTGATGTATGTTTAAATGAAAGCTTAGATTCTTTAATGACCAGACGTAATCGGGGCAACCTTGACCGGCTATGGATAAGTTCCATGCAAATTTAGTTCTGCTCAGCGCTCTAAGCAGTAGATCAAGTCCTTTTTTTTCTTCTATCCTGGAGAGAAATAGAAATTGGAAAGCTTTCTTTTTGGTTGTATAACAAGTTTTGGAGCTCTGTTTCTGATGGAAAAGGGAGCTTGGACAGTTGATGAAATTGGGAATAATATAGAGTTCTTTTGGTCGTAGTCCTATCTTGTGGATATCTTCCTTTTCCTTTTCTGAGGTGGTATGGACAATACATTGCTTCAGTAGCCAGCTTCCAATGGCTTTATGAAAGAGTTTCTTTCCCAATGATTTTCTGTTTTGCAATGTATACGGGGTAAGCATCCCTCTGGGTGATAAAATTACAGGTATGTGGTACCATCTGGCCAGTGCTGTAGATAAAATGGCAACCATATTCCACCAGGAATGGATATGGATAATCAAATGTTGTTTGCGATGGTTTTTAATTTGTTTTCGAAGATTCCAGAGTAAAGCAGGCGAAAAATGACTGTGGTCTTTTGTGAGGCGTTTAAAATACCAGACTTTAACGTTGTCCAGTAAACAGGTAAGATTTGTTGGGGTCTGCAGAGCGGATTGCCCATTGGCATTGGTAGTCAGAACTTCGATTTCTAAATGGCTTTTGACCAGTTCCTCGCATAGTTTAGAAACAGAGGTAATGGTACCACCATAGAAGTAAGCGGGTTTATAAGATGGCGTGATCTGGAGGACTTTTAGCATGGTTTAATTTTTTGAAGTATTTGAAAATGTTTGAGGAGATGGAACAGCAAGAGCATCATAAAAAAGCCGTATGTTATGTTGTTGATTAGAAATTCCCAATTATTTCCGCGCCAAAGCGGTTGAAAAAAGCCGTTGAAGATGATAATGCATCCTAGTGGATAACCGCCAAATATGTTTTCAGCTTTATTGCAAAGCCATTGGGCAATTAGACCATAAAGGAACATCGCTACAAAAACAATCAAAGTACCCCCACTCAGATAGGCATCGGTTACTGGCCGGGTCTTCGCAGAAGCTGCAGATAAACGGTTTACAGCTCCGCAGGTATATACCCTTTCCATAGAGACTTTCTCTGTATTGGGTTTTTGACTCCAGAAAGTTCTTGGAATTAAGGCATAGAAGGAGTTTCTTAAAATTTCGAAGCCATAATAGGGTTGCTGGTCTGGTACGGATTTGATATACTGGCAAAACATATCTGTTTCACTGAAACGGTAGGTTAAGAAATTCCAATTGTTATCACTGATCTTGGCTCCTTCGGAACCACTAAGCAGAAATTCGAATGCTTCCCGACGGACATCCTTTGATGGTTTGTGATTATTCCAGGATGAAGTCCTGATCATCAGGCTGAGGGTAGGCAAGGTGTATAACAAGAGGTAGAGCAAGGGAAGGAAGAAGATTAGAACTGTTTTTCTAAAGTAGGGGAAGGATATGAAGCCGATCAGCAGCAGGTTAACAAGGAGACTTTCTTTGTAGCCACTTAATGTTTCACTTAAGAGTTGTAAACTGAGGGCTGCTCCGGCAAGTGTTATCTGAAATGGTCTCCTGTGGAAAAATCCGGAGATGAATAAGTAAGAAAGACAGCATGCAGATAAATGGAGTAAATAGTATTTGATTTGCAGAAATGAGGGATAGTGATCCAGTACTAAAGTACAGAGGAAAGAGATGAAATACAGGCGGATCAATAGCGGAGTCAACTGCATTGTACATTGGTATTTCTGAAACAGAGTTTTGGTTTGATACTGTATACCTGTAACTAATCCGATATGTCCAAGAAGGGCTATTTGCTGGGATTTAGCGATTATAAAAGTTTGTGGGCTAATAATGAAATTACCTTTTACCGACTCCAAGTATTTGTACCCAATATGATCTGCAAAGTAGAATATGGAGGTGCAACACATGAAACCTGCAAAAATGAGTTGTATCAGAACAATGGGGCGCATAACCTGCAAAACCTGTGTTTGGTTGCTGTTTGTGTATTTCCATGGCGAAAAAAGTGTGTAGTAAAAGATAAACCAGGATCCTGAAAAGGCAATTAGATAGGACAGAACAGGGTGATGTGCTAATGCGAGTGAAATGAGCCAGGGTATGGCAATTGTAAATAAGTTCTGAATTTTCGTAGAGGATGTTAAAGACATTTTAGTGTGCTTTTAACTTGTTCATAAAAGTTCCATTTAGAGATGAGTTCGGCTGAAGCGATGCCTGCCCTTTCAAGTTCTTCATTACACTGAAGAAGCTGGTCGAGTTTTGTAGTCAAATCATTCAGATCATTATTTTTAAAGACCATTCCATTAGTTGCTGTAACAAGGTCAGTAGCAGCGCCACACTGGTCGGATACCAGTACTGCTTTGCCGCAAGCCATGGCTTCATTAATAGAAAGACCCCAGGTTTCATGTAAAGAGGGCAAACAAAAAAGATTGCATGCTTTATAAAAGGAGGGCATGTTTTTTTGATTTTGAAAAGGGAGGATATGGATGTTCGGGTGTGTTTTAGCTTCTTTTTCTAGAAGGGTTTGAAGTGGTCCGGAACCAATGTAAAGAAGATGGTGGTTCTTTTTGTTCAATTTTCTGAATGCTTTTAGAAGTAATATCGGGTTCTTTCCTTTGTTGAATTTTCCGGCGAAAAGAAGGAGGCTGTCTGTTTCTTTTAACCCAAGACTTTTGCGGATGAATGTACCCGAGCCGGTTGAATTGAAGCGTTCGTTGTCTACACTATGTGGAAGAAAATGGAGTTTTTCTTCCTTAACACCATAATACTTAAAATAAGCCTTGTTGTTGGTTCCTGCGTATAGTATGGTGTCTGCATGACTATATAGCCAGGTGAGGAAGATCTTTTTGAAAGGTCTTTTCCATAATGGGTATTTACCAGGTAAAATGGAGTCTCCCCTGAAAATGATTTTAACTTTGCCTTCAAAATGCCTTATAATTTTGAAATGACTTAGATTTGACCAGCCATAAATCAACAGGTGCCGGGGGTTGAATTCTTCGATTTGGTGGAAGGCATCTGGATTGATGATTCCCAAAAAATGGTGCGTTCCTGGGTGTTTGGCTGTGTTTTTCAGGAAGGTGTAATCGTATCCTTCCAGGAGAGGAATATCCCAGTTGACCTGACAAAGAAACTTTCTGTCGTAAAGAGAGGTCGTTCCACAGGTGTAAAATACTTTAAGTGGGGTCCTTTTTGCCAGTAGTTGGAAGAATGGAGCATAGTATTGAATGGGATGACTGATTATAATGGCCAGTCCCATTTGCAGTTCTTTAATCACGGTCTAACAGGTTTTTAAGATGATATTTGTATTGAGGGTAATTGAAATAAAGAAGACACAGATGTTGTCGTGCATAGGCTGTTTCCTGTGGTGTTGCCTCCTCAAGATGGCTCAAAATCGTGTGATGAAGTGTTTCCAGGTCGTCCGGATCTATTAATGTACCCAGTGCACCATTGGCTATTGCTTCTTTACTGCCGTCTTTGTTGCCACAGATAATTCGGCAACCTGTAGCAGCAGCTTCTGTAAAAACAAGGCCGAATCCTTCTTTTTTGCTTGGAAGGACAAAAATATCACATAGTAAATAGTGATCTGTAAGTGTCTTTTCGGGAATAAAGCCAATTATTTTGATATGATTTTGTAAGCTTTCTTTCCTGATCAGTTCCTGCAGGAAAGCCTTTTCTTCTTTGTCCGGGAGTCCGCCCAGGAGGTAACATATGTTGGGAAATCTCTCTCTTAATCTCTTTAGTATTCGTATCACATTCAAATAACCTTTATCACGTTCATTTGAACCGAGTCTGCAGATACTTAATAGTAGGGGTTGTGCGGGTTGTAAGTTGTAATGCGAAAGCAGGTAGCCAGGTTTATGAAGTATTCCTGGAATGTTGAAATAAGGATCCAGGCAGTTGTTCAATACGAAAGCATTCTGTCCTGTGATGCCGTGTTTTTTTTTGATTGTTTCTGCTGTGAAATGGCTTACGCACCAAATTTGAATGTATTGCTTTATAAACAATACCTTCCATTTAGAAAGCTTTCCCCAGATTTCAATTCCATGTGCGAGAAGGATGATCCTGGTGTTTGGCCTTAAAATTTTGATCATTAAAGCTATAGGAAGCAGGTGGATGTGACTTAGAAGGATATTTGGGTGTGACGAACTCTTTGCAATAGCATGCAGTGTGAACAATAATTTTTGATTGTTAAACCCCTTGAACTGTGCGGATGGTATATATCTGGAATCTGCTTGTGTGGTTTGGTCTTTTAAGGAAAAGACCTGCAGTGCGGAGTTTCTTTCTGCACAAATATCTGACAGGGCTTTGCTCAACGTCCGGCATACTTTCTGAATTCCTCCGGTGTCGCAAAAGCTACTTAGCGTAAGGAATAGGATATCATGTTTTCTTTTCATAGATCTTTGCTGTAGTTATCGGGTAGGTTATAGTATTCTTGTTGAAAATGATCTTTCTCGAAGCCGTTTAGTATTAGAGAGATATTGGGTAACCTGAACTCTTTAAGTAGTTTTTCGGGCAGGGTAGCAGAATATTTTTTGGATATTCCGTATCTAAGGATAAAGAGGTTAATATCTGATATCTTAAGTAGGGGAACGGTGTCTGAGACCAGGCCAACCGGAGCTGAATCGAGGAGGATATAATCGTAGGTCTTCTTTAGTTCTGCTATAAGCGCCTTCATTCTTGGGTGTTGCAGCAGTTCGGAGGGATTAGGTGGGACAGGCCCGGAGGGAATGAAACTGAGATTATTGATAAAGGTCTTGTGGCAGATTTGAGAAGTTGTCTGCTGTCCGGAAAGATAATTGCTCAGGCCATAATGGTTGCTGATGGATAAATCGAGATGTAGCGCTGACTTTCTCAGATCTGTAGCAATCATACATACTTTTTTATCGATTAAGCTTAATGAAGCAGCAAGATTCAATGAAACAAATGATTTGCCTTCTCCCGAATTGCCTGAAGTTATACAGATCACCTTATTGCTACTTTCTGTACAGAGGTAATCGAGATTAATACGGAGTGCTTTTATGGATTCTGAGAAATGGGAGCGGGGGTCTTCTATAGAAAGAACAGATGTAAGCCTTCTTTTTTTTGAATCTGTTCTTATATAACCTATTATTGGAAGAGAACTGAGTTCTTTCACTAATGAAGTGTCATATAACCGGGTGTTTAATTTGTGTTGCAGGAAGATGAGGAGCAAACCTGTTAGAAAACCTCCAAGCACGAAGTCGGTGTAGATTTGAATTGAAATAGGATATACAGGTTCATCTGGTAGGGATGCATAGTCTATAATCTGTATTCCTGATATAATTGCGGCTGCGGCGATGCCTGCTTCCAGTTTTTTTTCTGAAAGGTAATTGTAAACTTTCTGATTTACTTCAAAGTCAGACTGTAGTTGTATAAAATCTTTTTCTGTTTTCGGAAATGAATGCAGCGTTTTGCGGAGTCCGGCAGTTTGATGAGAGAAGTAAGAAATGAGTTTTCCATATTGTTGCTCCTGATTTTTTAAGGTGGATTGAATAGATTGTTTGATATTGCTGATTTGGTTTTCTACATAAATAACGGGAGAGGCTTCGGGCTTGTAAAGCAGCAGAAGCTCTGTTTTTTTCTGTAGAAGGGAGTTGTAATTGTGCAGAAGTGCGATCAGCTGGGGGTCTTGGATGCCTTGCAAATTATAATTCAATTTATCTGTTGAGATTGGCTGATTTAAGCTTTTAAGGACCTCCCTGTTGATCAGGTTCAGGATAGATAACTGCTGTTTTTCTTTTTCAAGATCAGATAATTTAGTGATCATTTCTTTTGCGCTGGAAGAGATATCTGAAAAACCGCGGGCAGTTTTGAAGTTTTGTATTTCCGATGAGGAACGAAAAAGTACGATGGCCATTTTTTTTAACAAGGTGTCTATAAACAGGGAGGTTTGTTTGCTGGGCGCACTACGTTGTGATTTGTCGTACTTTTGATATTCATTAAGGATAGCGTTTAGGATATCCCTGGCAAGGAAAGGATTCGGATCGCTAAATTGAAGCTTAAGAATATTTGTGTTTTGATTGTCGTCAACTTTCAGTTTTTCGATGATGTATTTAAGGAGGTTGGTTTCTTCATTGAATTTGAAGTGATAGTGCTGCGAAATATTTTTCCGTGGATTAAGAATCCGAAAAAGCAGGCCTGGAAGTACGACTATTGAGTTATACGCATACTTTCGGATGGTTTTCTTTCCTGCCAACAGGTACGAGAGTTGGAAGGCCTTTCTGCTGACGGGTTCAAATTTAAAAAGTATTTTGTTGTAGTTTTTTCCACTTAATTCCAGGATTTGTATATCTAGGGGCTGGGCCGGATAGAGGTTGATCATCCTAAATGGATGCGATACAAAAAAAGAAATTTTGTAATTCAAGGCAGTTATGGCTTTCCCGATTACATTTCTTGATGTCATTATTGTTTTCTCTGCTTCACTTTTGCTATTTCGGTCATAAGTATTTCTGATGGTGATGAGTTCAGAAAGCTCAGATCTTCGGTCCTCGAGTTTCAGAGATGCGCTAGCGCAGTATATAGAGGTACTTGTATATTGGAACAGAAAGGCTAAACCGATAGATATAGCCATAACCGCTGCAATATAATTCCACTTTTTCAGGATCAAATCCCATGTTTTTAAATGATGGTTTAAATTTTCCATTAAATTAATTTTAGCCTTGTTAAGGTGTCATTTTATTCTTTTATTTAATTTATTAGTTTTAATTTTTATATTTAAAGTAAAACTATTAATAATAAATGAAAGTTAGTATAGTGAGTGTTGTTTTAAATTGCAAAGATTATATTGGTGATTGTATTCTAGCTGTTATCGGGCAGGACTATCCCGAAATTGAGTATATCGTAATAGATGGGGGTTCTACGGATGGTACATTAGATGTTATTCAACAGTACCAGGATCGTATTCATGTCTTTGTCACCCAAAAAGATCAGGGTTTTTATGATGGGCTTAATAAGGGGATTGCCCTGGCAACGGGAGATATTATAGGAATACTAAACGCAGATGACGTCCTTGCCGCGCCTGAAACGATTTCTATTGTTGTCCGTAAATTTATGGAAACACTGTGTTATGGGATATATGGGAATTTGGAATACACGGACAGGAAAGACATTGGAAAAGTAGTAAGGAGCTGGAAGCCTGGAGAATTCAGTCCGGAAAAGCTTAAAAGAGGATGGATGCCTCCGCATCCTACTTTATACCTGTATAGAGATCTCTATGATCGTTGTGGGAACTATTCAATGAATTTTGGTACTTCAGCAGATTATGAATTTATTCTAAGATTGTTTTGTTCATATGGAACAAGTCTGGTATATATAGATCAATTACTGGTGAAGATGCGTAAAGGAGGGATGAGTAATGCAGGTGTAAAACCATTCTTATGGGCTTGTATACACGACTACAGATCGCTGTTACTGCATGGATTTCACTGGCCTGTACTGATTACAATTTGTAAAAAGCTTAGAAAAATTAAGCAGTTTTTCTACTAAAAAGACATAATTAGAAATATCTAACCTACCTAGATAGAATATAGGTACTTTTGCGGAAAAATTAACTGTGTTCATGAAGATAGCGATAAATGGTTTCGGTAGAATCGGGCGTGTTTTCCTACGTACGGCAATAGATAGAGGGGTTGATGTGATTGCGATCAATGATCTGGCAGACCCGGCAACCCTTGCACATCTGTTTAAATATGATACCGTACATCGTGGGTTTAAAGGTGAAGTCTCTTTTGATAAAGAAGCGCTGCTGATTAATGGTAAGCGGATTTTGGTATATTCCAATCCAAATGCAAATGAACTGCCCTGGGCTGAATTAGGAATAGATCTGGTATTAGAGTCTACCGGTAAGCATACCTCAAGGACAGCAGCGTCATTGCACCTGCAGGCGGGAGCGAAACAGGTATTGATTTCAGCACCGGCATCAGATAAAGATATTCCAATGGTGATACTTGGTGTAAATGATGAGGAAATTGATCTGAAAGCGGATGTGATTTCCAATGCTTCCTGTACGACCAATAATGTAGCGCCAATGGTTAAGGTGCTGGATGACAATTGGGGAATATTAGATGGCTATATTACAACCGTACATTCGATGACTGGGGATCAGAATTTGCATGATGCACCACATAAAGATTTAAGAAGGGCGCGCGCAGCTTCTGCTTCTATAATACCTACTTCTACAGGGGCGGCGAAGGCGATTACACATGTTTTTCCTCATTTGGACGGGAAACTCGGCGGAGCCGGGATCAGAGTACCGGTCTTGAATGGTTCTTTGACTGATTTTACCTGTATTTTAAAGAATCCTACAACTATTGAAGAAATTAATGCAGCTTTTAGAAAAGTTTCTGAAAATGAGATGAGTGCTATTCTGGAATATACAGAGGATCCGATTGTTTCTGTTGATATTTTAGATAATCCCCATTCTTGTATTTTTGATGCCCAGTTAACTTCTATTGTTGGAGATTTGGTTAAGGTTGTTGGCTGGTACGATAATGAATCAGGTTATTCTGCGAGGCTGGTGGATCTGGTTTTAAAAATTGCTGAACTTTATGATTAAATTAATTACGGATAAAGATACGCTATCACTAAGGAGTACAGTGCTTAGAAATGGTGCCTCTGAGGATGATTGTATTTTTCCTACTGATGGCGAGGGGTTTCACCTTGGGAGATTTGTGAAAGAAAAGCTGGTATGTATTGCCACGTTCTTTCCTGAAGATTATCCGGATCAGGGGGCGGGTGGATATCGCTTAAGAGGAATGGCAACAGATTCTGCTTTTGCAGGCAAAGGTTATGGAGCTCAAATTATAAATTTTGCAATAGATAAGCTAATAGCTGAGAATGCTTCTTATATTTGGTGCAACGCACGCAGTTCTGCGGTTGGCTTTTATAAAAAACAGGGATTTGAATTGATCTCTGATGAATTTGAGGTCCCGGGAATAGGTATGCACTTTAATATGATGTACAACTTAAATAGAATATGAAGACAATAGACCAATGCGATTTTAACGATAAAAAGGCTCTTGTAAGGGTAGATTTCAATGTGCCTTTGGATAAGGATTTTAATATTACAGATGATAAAAGGATGCGTGCTGCATTACCTACTATTAACAAGATTTTAAATGATGGTGGTGCTGTAATCTTGATGTCTCATTTAGGAAGACCAAAGGGTGGTCCTGAAGATAAATATTCTTTAAAACATATTCTTGGTGATCTTTCCAGGATGCTGGATCTGGAGGTGAAATTTGCTGATGATTGTATTGGTGAATCAGCTGTTGAAAAAGCGAAAAATCTGGAGCCGGGACAAGTATTGTTGTTAGAAAACCTTCGTTTTTACAAAGAGGAGGAAAAAGGAGATCGTGATTTTGCAGAAAAATTGGCCAGATTAGGTGATGTTTATGTAAATGATGCTTTTGGTACAGCTCATCGTGCTCACGCATCTACTGCAATTGTTGCTGAATTTTTTCCTCATGCCAAGTACTTTGGTTACCTGATGGCTGAAGAATTGAAAAATGCCGAAAAAGTAAATCACGGCGCTGTTAAGCCTTTCACTGCTATTATGGGTGGCGCTAAAGTTTCAGATAAAATTTTGCTGATTGAAAGTTTGCTTGAAAAAGTTGATAACCTGATCATTGGAGGCGGTATGGCTTATACTTTTGCTAAAGCACAGGGTGGTGAGATCGGTACCTCACTTCTTGAAGAAGATCGGATGGCATTGTGTTTAGAATTGATGGAAAAGGCTAAGGCAAAAGGTGTTAACCTTGTTTTGCCGGTGGACACAGTCATTGCTGATAAATTTGATAATGAGGCTCAAAAGAAGGATGTAGATTCTGGTCAGATCCCTCAGGATTGGATGGGATTGGATATTGGTCCAAAATCTATTGCCTTGTTTTCTGATATCATCAAAAATTCTAAGACATTGCTTTGGAATGGTCCTATGGGAGTTTTTGAAATGGATAATTTTGCTCATGGAACACGTGCTATTGCGGATGCGGTTGTTGCTGCAACGCAGGATAATGGTGCTTTTTCCCTTATCGGGGGAGGTGATTCTGCAGCTGCGATTGCTAAATTTAATCTGGAAGATCAGGTGAGTTATGTGTCTACCGGTGGTGGCGCATTGCTGGAATATATGGAAGGAAAGGAATTGCCTGGTGTAAAGGCAATTAATTCTTAATTTGGTAAGATTTACTTTTTATTAAATTATTCTGATTGTCAGAGATATTTATTATAGGCGTCTCGGTTTTTCCGAGATGCCTGTTTTGTTTTTACCACTTGCTGTACAGCCTGTAAGGTGCTAGAATAGAAGAAAATGGTAAAAAACACCTATGTTGAAAACTTTTTGTGGTAGAATGTGGTAAAAAGTGGTAGAAGTACCTATTTTTACACTACATAAAAAGTGTACATATTATAATGGTTCAATTGTTAGGAGAATTTGATTGTAAGTTAGATGCGAAAGGCCGACTGATGGTCCCTTCGAATCTAAAGAAACAATTGCCTAATGTTGAGCAGGAAGGATTGGTTGTTAACAGGGGTTTCGAGAAACATCTTGTCATCTATCCGAAAAAAGTGTGGGAGGGAATCGTGGAAGATTTGAGTAAATTAAATCCTTATGAACAGAAAAACAGGGAGTTTATCCGTTATTTCACCAGAGGTGCGACAGAACTAAGCCTGGATGCGACAGGAAGAGTAAATCTTCCAAAGTCATTACTGGAATCAGTAGGGATTTCTATTAATACGGAATTGGTGTTGGCTTGCCAGTTTGATAAAATAGAGGTCTGGTCTAAAACGGCTTACGATGCTTTGTTTGACCAGGAGCCGGAAAACTTTGCAAGCTTGGCTGAAGAGGTGATGGGAAATAAGAATAGGAGGGATGATGGAAAGTAATTATCATGTTCCAGTAATGCTTGAGGCTTGCCTTGAAGGTTTGAATATAAAACCTGATGGGGTTTATGTTGATGTTACCTTTGGTGGCGGTGGGCATTCCAGAGCGATTCTTGAAAAATTAGGGGAAAATGGGGTGTTGATCGCATTTGATCAGGATCCAGATGCTCAAAGAAATAAAATTAATGACCCAAGGTTTTTGTTTGTTGATCAGAACTTTGCCTTTTTAAAAAATAACCTGAGGTTATTAGGGTACAGACAAGTGGATGGAATTCTGGCAGATCTAGGTGTTTCTTCTCATCAATTCAATGAACCAGAAAGAGGTTTTTCTACCCGTTTTGATTCTTCATTGGATATGAGGATGGATAAGCAGGGTAAGTTGACAGCGGCAGATGTCTTAAATACTTATGCTGAGGAAGATCTGCATAAAATATTCGGGATTTATGGAGAGGTGAAAAATGCAAAATCCCTGGCCAGAACTATTGTCACTGCAAGGGCATCGGCTCCAATTATAACTCTAGCTGAATTTAAGAAAACGATTGCGGCACACATTCCTAAAGGGAAAGAACATAAATATATGGCGCAGGTTTTTCAGGCCTTGCGCATTGAAGTGAATGGAGAGATTGATGTGCTGGAGCGTTTTCTGGAGCAAACGGCAGATGTCATAAAGCCTGGCGGCCGCCTGGTGGTGATGTCTTACCATTCGCTGGAAGATCGCCCTGTAAAGAATTTTATTGCAAAAGGGAAGTTCAGAGGAGAGGTGGAAAAAGACTTTTATGGGAATCAGCAAAAGCCTTTTAATGTGATTACACGAAAGGCGATTATGGCAGATGAAGAAGAGCTGGTGAGGAATACCAGATCCAGAAGTGCAAAACTTAGAATCGGAGAAAGAATATGAGTAACCGCTTCAGAGAAGATATAGAGGAAGAAGAGCCAGAGCCGGAAGAAGAGCCGGTGTTGAAGGTAAAAAAGGAAAAGGTAAAAAATACGGAAAGTGGAAGGACGTTTTTTACAAAGCTTTTTACTGAAGGCGTAGTGACCAAGGAAGCTGCAACGGAGATGTTGCCGTTTTTGTTGTTTATATCCTTTTTGTGTATGCTGTATATAGCAAACAGTCATATGGCTGTAAAGAACATAAGAAGTATAGATAAATTAAATAAAGAAGTAAAAGAACTAAGCTGGGAGTATAAGTCTTTAAAAGCAGATCTGATGTTTAAAAGCAAACTGACGGAAGTGGCTAAAAAGGTAGATACTCTTGGTATAAAAGAATTAACGGCGCCGCCGAAAAAAATTGTAATAGGTAACGATGAACATTAGAGCGAACATATTATTGCGTGTTTATCTGGCTTTTGGCCTGATTGTACTGTTTGCCGTGGCAGTACTGATCAGGCTATGCGATGTACAGTTTGTGGAGGGACATAAATGGCGTGCCATGGCCGACAGTCTCTCTACAAAGTATGTCAATGTGGAGGCGGCACGCGGTAATATTTATTCTAATGACGGAAGTTTGCTGGCTACCTCTGTTCCTGAGTACGAACTTAGAATGGACTTGTATGCGGGTGGTATAGAAGACCGAGATGTTTTTAATGGAAAGGTGGATTCGCTGGCCCTGCGTCTGTCACAGTTTTTTCAAGACAAAACACCTAAGGAATATTCAAGATACCTGCGGTCTGCAAGGCGGGATAGTGTTCGCTATCTGTTGATAAAACGTAAGGTGAATTATCAGGACCTGAAGACAATAAGGACATTTCCTTTATTTAATATAGGTAAATATAGTGGCGGACTAATCGCTATTCAGCAGAACAAAAGGATTCTGCCGTTTAAATCGCTTGCTGCAAGGACAATTGGCTATAAGAATGAGAATGTGGCTAATGGTGTCGGTCTGGAAGGGACTTTCGGGAATTATATCAATGGAGAAAGCGGAAAAAGATTAGTGCAACGTATTGCCGGAGGGGTTTGGATGCCTGTGAACGATGAGGCAGAGATCGCACCAAAAGAAGGTGCCGATATTATTTCCACTATAGATATTAATATGCAGGATCTTGCACAAAGTGCTTTAGAGAAGCAATTAATTGCGAGTGATGCAGATCATGGATGTGTAATCTTGATGGAGGTTGCAACAGGAGAAGTGAGGGCAGTGGCTAATTTTACCAAAGTGGCTAAAGGAGAGTATAAAGAAACCTTTAATTATGCTATCGCAGGAAACCAGGATCCGGGCTCGACATTTAAAGTGGCCTCATACATGGCCTTGCTGGAAGATAAAAAAGTAGATACCAATACGCTTGTGGCTACTGGGAATTATAAAATCCCAGGACATATGATTAAGGACTCTCATGGTAGTATTGGCGTGGTTACGGTGAAAAAAGCATTTGAAGAATCATCTAACGCGGCTATTGCCCAAATGGTGGATCAGCACTATAAAGACAATCAGGCACAGTTTACTGATCATTTGTATGATTGGCACTTAAATGAGAAATTACGGCTCCAGATTCCTGGAGAAGCACAGCCGGTAGTTAAAAATCCGAAAAATAAAAGCTGGAATAAGAATATGACGCTGCCTCAAATGGCTTATGGTTATGAAATGCAGTTAACACCTTTAAAGATGCTTTCTTTCTACAATGCTATTGCTAACAATGGAAAATACATCGCGCCAATCTTTGTGAAAGAAATCAGGAGATTAGGAAATCCTATTGAGCAGTTCAAGGCCCGTGTAGTTAATCCTAAGATCTGCTCTGATGAGACCATGAAAAAAATGCATGCCCTGCTGGAGGGAGTGTTTACAGAAGGAACAGGAAAAAGCTTGGCCTCTCCTTTCTTTAGAATTGCTGGTAAAACAGGAACTGCACAGGTAGCAGACGGCAATAAAGGTTATAAAGCTAAAAAGCAATATCAATCTTCTTTTTGTGGTTATTTCCCTGCAGATCATCCTAAGTATTCTTTAATCGTAGTCATTAATGATCCTAAAGGTACTTATTATGCGGCATTGGTTGCGGGTCCTCCTTTCAGAGAGATTGCAGACCGGATTTATGCCAGTGACATGCAGATGTATAATGAAGTTTCAGACCGGTTGGTTGGAAATACAAAAAGTCCGGAAGCAAAGTCAGGACAGACCAAAGATGTTAAAAGAGTATATAATGCTTTTGGTATTAAAGCCTTGTATGCTGCTAAATCAGACTATTTCAATAGTGTGGATACCAGTAATGGAATCGTGTATGAGGAATACAGTGCAGTTAAAGGAGCAATGCCGAATGTGAATGGTATGGGCTTAAAAGATGCATTATACTTAATTGGTAATGCCGGGTTAAAAGCACAGGTTAAAGGTAGTGGAAAAGTGGTGAGTCAATCGATTCCCGCAGGAAGTAAAATTGGAAAAGGATTATCAGTACAAATAGAATTGAAATAAAATGCAGTTGCAGGAAATATTATATGGAGTAGCTATAACAGAACTGGTTGGATTAACCAACAGGGAGGTTAGCGCACTAACATTTGATTCCCGTCAGGTGGCGAAAGGATCAGTATTCTTCGCTATTAAAGGAACCTTGTCTGACGGACATTCCTATATTGCCCAAACTGTTGAGGCAGGTGCGGAGGTGATCGTTTGTGAGCAGATGCCATCGGAATTAAAAGAAGGAATAACCTATATACAGGTAGAGGATTCGCATATTGCTTTAGGCAAAGCGGCATCCAATTTTTATGAGCATCCTTCAGCTGGATTAAAGCTGATTGGAATTACAGGAACAAATGGTAAAACGACCATTGCTACATTGCTGTTTAAATTGTTCCGTGCTTTGGGTTATAATGTAGGCCTAATTTCAACTGTTCAGAACCAGATTAATGAGGAGATTATTTTGGCGACACATACCACACCGAATCCAATTGCATTGAACGAGTTGTTGCAAAACATGGTGCGTAGCGGATGTGATTTTTGCTTTATGGAGGTAAGTTCCCATGCCGTTGCACAGCATAGAATTGAAGGCTTGGATTTTACAGGAGGAGTGTTCTCTAATATTACACACGATCACCTGGATTTTCATAAAACATTTGAGAATTATCTGAAGGCCAAAAAGGCATTTTTTGATGCTCTGCCTAAATCTGCATTTGCCTTGACAAATGCAGATGACAAGAACGGAATGGTCATGCTGCAAAATACCAAAGCTTTAAAGAAAACTTATGCATTAAAGCAATTGGCTGATTTTAAAGCAAGAATTATTGAAAATAAATTTAGCGGGTTAAACCTGGATATTGATCATGTTGATGTTTTCTTTAAACTTGTAGGCTCTTTTAATGCTTATAACCTCTTGGCGGTATATGGAACAGCAGTTTTACTGGGTGAGGATAAATTTAATGTTCTGACTCTATTAAGTAATCTTACTGGTGCTGAGGGGCGTTTTGACTATGTAAGTAATAAACTCAACATCATTGGCATTGTAGATTATGCACATACGCCAGATGCTGTGCAGAATGTATTGAGTACTATTCATGATATTAGAAAAGGAACAGAGCAGGTCATCACGGTGATTGGTTGTGGTGGCGACAGGGATAAAACAAAACGTCCGATTATGGCGCAGGTCGCTTGTGACTGGAGCGATAAAGTAATTCTAACTTCAGATAATCCCAGAACTGAGGACCCGCTTTCTATTGTGCAGGACATGGAGGCTGGTGTTTCGCCAACAAACAGACGTAAAACCCTGACTATAGTTGACAGAAAGGAAGCCATAAAAACGGCCTGTCATTTGGCTAAGCCTGGAGATATTATTCTTCTTGCTGGAAAAGGTCACGAAAAATACCAGGAAATAAATGGTGTAAGGCATCATTTTGATGATAAGGAAATATTATTGGAACAACTAAACCTCATTAGCTAATGTTATATCATTTGTCAGAATATCTTCGCCAGCATTATGATATCCCTGGATTAAGGTTGTTTCAATACATTACCTTCAGGACTTCTCTTGCCATTATTATTTCCTTAATCATAACGACAGTTTATGGTAGAAGGTTGATCAATTACCTGCAGAAAAAGCAGGTAGGAGAAACGGTCAGAAATCTTGGATTGGAAGGGCAGATGCAGAAGCAGGGAACGCCAACGATGGGAGGGCTTATTATTTTATTAGGTATTTTAGTTCCAACATTATTATTGGCTAATTTGACCAATGTATATGTTATCCTGATGATTGTGACCACGGTGTGGATGGGTGCTGTAGGTTTTCTTGACGATTATATTAAAGTCTTCAGGAAGAACAAAGAGGGGCTGGCTGGTAAATTTAAGATTGTTGGCCAGGTTGGATTGGGCTTAATTATTGGCTATACTATGTATTTTAACCCTAACATTGTAGTCCGTCAAACTGTTTCGGAGACAGAAAAACCGACTTCCACCGCTCCAATCATATTAAGAGAAAAAGGCGGGAGTTACTATTATACCCAGGATGTAAAATCTACGAAAACAAATGTTCCTTTCTATAAAAAGAATGAGTTTGACTATGCTAAAGTATTGAAATTCACAGGAAAGGGTTATGAGAAATACGCATTGGCTGTATTTCTGTTGTTTACTGTGGTGATTATTACGGGCGTATCCAATGGTGCTAATATTACAGATGGAATTGATGGCCTGGCTACGGGGACCTCAGCTATTATAGGCATAACGCTTGGCTTATTGGCTTATGTGTCTGGTAATACGGTGATTGCAGATTACCTGAATATCATGTATATACCGAATTCAGGTGAATTGATGATTTTTGCCGGTGCTTTTGTAGGAGCCTGTGTTGGCTTCCTGTGGTACAACTCTTATCCAGCCCAGGTATTTATGGGAGATACAGGAAGCTTGGCTATCGGTGGTATTATTGCAGCTTTTGCTATTATGATCAGAAAAGAGTGGCTGATCCCTGTACTTTGTGGTGTATTTCTGATTGAAATACTCTCTGTTATGATACAGGTAAGTTATTTCAAATATACAAAAAGGCGTTTTGGAGAAGGCCGGAGGGTCTTTTTAATGTCTCCTTTACATCACCATTACCAGAAAAAAGGTTATCACGAAGCTAAGATCGTGACCCGTTTCTGGATCATCAGTATTTTACTGGCTATTATCACTATTGTAACCTTAAAAGTAAGATAATGGAAAAGCACAGGATCGTAATTTTAGGAGCAGGAGAAAGTGGAGTAGGTGCAGCAACCCTTGCCAGGAAGCAGGGTTTTGATGTTTTTGTATCCGATCTTGGACCTATTGCCGAACGCTATAAAACGATGCTGGAGGATCTGGGTGTTTCATTTGAAGAAAAGCAACATACAGAGGAATTGATACTAAACGCAACAGAGGTGATCAAGAGTCCCGGTATTCCAGGAACGGTACCTCTGGTGAAGCAACTAAGGGCTAAGGGAGTTCCGGTAATTTCTGAAATAGAGTTTGCAAAACGTTACACTCAGGCCAAAACTGTTTGCATAACGGGTTCTAATGGGAAGACGACGACGACTATGCTTACCTATCATATTCTAAAAAGGGCTGGATTGAATGTTGGATTGGCTGGTAATATTGGTAATAGTTTCGCAGCGCAGGTGGCGACTGAAAATTTTGACTGGTATGTACTGGAGATTTCCAGTTTTATGCTCGATGACATGTACCAGTTTAAGGCAGATATAGCTGTCTTATTAAATATTACACCTGATCATCTGGATCGGTATGAATATAAACTGGCTAACTATGCTGCATCCAAAATGAGGATTGTGCGGAATCAGACTTCCGTGGATTACTTTATTTACTGTGCAGATGATGAGGAAACCCTGAAAGTTTTAAAAAACACAAGGGTGGAGTCCAAACAATATCCTTTTTCGATCCGTAAAAAGATTGAAGAGGGGGCCTATTTAGAAGGGAACAACTTACACATCAATATAAACCAAGAGGATCAACTAACCATGTCTATTTCAGATTTAGCCTTGCAAGGCAAGCACAACATCTACAACTCTATGGCTTCGGGAATCGTAGCCAAAGTGCTGGATATCCGGAATGCAACCATTCGAGAAAGTATGGGCGATATCAAGAATATCGAACACCGACTGGAACATGTGGCCAAGATCTCTGGTGTTGATTATATCAATGATTCAAAAGCAACGAATGTAAACTCAACCTGGTATGCGCTCGAAAGTGTAAATCCACAGGTGATCCTTATTATGGGAGGAGTAGACAAAGGAAACGACTATGAGATGCTTCGTGAACTGGTACAGGGTAAGGTTAAGGCAATTATATGTCTGGGTAAAGATAATAAGCGGATACATGAGGCTTTTGAAGGTGATGTTGAGGTGATTGTAAATACATTCTCTGCACATGAGGCTGTACAAGTTGCTTATCATCTGGCTAAAAAAGGGGATACAGTATTGTTGTCTCCTGCGTGTGCAAGTTTTGATTTGTTTAAAAATTATGAAGACCGTGGAAATCAATTTAAGATGGCCGTGAAAGAACTATAAAGATATGAGAGCTGTTCAGACGCTTTTAGAAAAAACCAAAGGAGACAGATGGATCTGGCTGATCATCATTCTGTTGTCTCTGATCTCTATACTTGCTGTTTATAGTGCAACCGGTACGCTGGCCTATAAACAAGGGAAGACTGTAGAGAAGCTCCTGCTCACCAAGCACTTGATCTTTGTGGTGATGGGGATTGGTATGATCTATATTGCGCATTTACTGGACTATAAATACTATGCAGGAATATCTAAAGTGTTGATGGTCATAACTATTCCCTTACTGATCTATACACTTATTTTTGGAACGAACCTGAATGATGCTTCCCGTTGGGTGAAGATACCAATTATTGGTTTAACTTTTCAGACTTCCGATTTAGCGAAATTGGCATTGATTACATTCCTTGCCAGAACATTAACAAAGAAACAGGAGAATATAAAAGACGTAAAGAAAGCATTTATTCCTATCATGGCCTCTGTTTGCGCGGTGTTTGTTTTGATTGCACTTGCAAATATGTCCACTGCACTTATGTTGTTTGGCGTAAGTATATTGTTGCTGATCATTGGAAGAATAAGTATTAAACAAATTTCCATTGTTTGTGCAGGAGGTTTTGTCCTGTTACTTCTTGTTGCGATGTTAGGCCCAAGAAGAGAAACGTATAAGTCCAGGATCAATACTTTTTTACATCCTGAGATGCAGCATTCTGACAAAACTTATCAGGCTGATCAGGCAAAAATTGCGCTGGCTGCTGGTGGTGTATTCGGAAAAGGACCAGGAAATAGTACACAGCGTAACTTTTTGCCACACCCTTATTCGGATTTTATTTTTGCCATAATTGTTGAAGAATATGGACTTTTTGGTGCAATGATCATTATTGTGCTTTACCTGATTCTGCTTTACCGATGTATACGGATCGTCACGCAAAGCCCTAAAGCGTTTGGTGCTTTACTGGCAGCCGGACTGAGTTTTAGTTTAACCATTCAGGCATTTGCTAATATGGCTGTTGCAGTGGGTTTAGGTCCTGTTACGGGTGTACCGTTGCCTTTAGTGAGTATGGGAGGAACATCTATGATCTTCACCAGTATTGCATTTGGTATTATTTTAAGTGTAAGCAGGGATATTGAGGAAAATGGTAAAAAGGGCAAGGATATTGAAGAAGAAATTAATAACAAAGTTATTGTAGGTGAGATTCCTGCAATGTAATATTTAGAGAGATGAAACCAACAAAAATAATTATTTCAGGTGGCGGAACCGGGGGACACATCTTCCCGGCGATTGCGATTGCCAATGCGCTTAAGCGTATGGAGGAGGGCTGCGAAATTTTATTTGTTGGTGCAGCAGGCCGTATGGAGATGGAGAAAGTTCCGGCTGCAGGATATAAGATCGTGGGCTTGAATATTAGCGGAATGCAGCGAGGCTCGATACTGAAAAATCTTTCTTTGCCTTTTAAGATCATTGGAAGTCTGAATAAAGCTTTAAAACTGATCTCTGAATTTAAGCCGGATGTTGTAGTCGGCGTTGGTGGTTATGCTTCTGGACCATTATTATATGCAGCATCCTTAAAGGGTATTCCTTATTTGATCCAGGAACAAAATTCTTATGCGGGAATCACCAATAAATGGCTTGGGAAAAAGGCAGCCAAAATATGTGTGGCATTTGATCATATGGAGCAGTTTTTCCCTGCGTCGAAGATCCTTAAAACAGGAAATCCGGTACGGAAAGAAGCAGTAGATGTTTTTAATAAACATTTTGCGGGTGCAGAATTGCTGAAACTGGATCCTTTAAAGAAGACTATTCTGGTTACCGGTGGAAGTCTTGGTGCTGGAACATTGAATAAAAGTATAGAAAAACATTTACAAGAGATTCTGGATCAGGATGTTCAACTGATCTGGCAAACTGGAAAATATTATTATAAAGGAATTGTTGAGCGTTTGGGGGAGAATACCTATCCTCAGGTTAGGATCCTTGAATTTTTAAATAGAATGGACCTGGCTTATGCGGCGGCGGATGTGATCATTTCCAGGGCTGGGGCAGGAACTATCGCAGAACTTTGTCTGGTTAAAAAACCAGTAATCCTGGTGCCTTCACCGAATGTGGCAGAAGATCATCAGACTAAAAATGCGCTCGCGCTTGCGAAAAATAATGCCGCAATTATTATTACGGACCGCTCAGCAGAAGACACACTGGTTGATGAGGCGCTGTCTTTATTAAATAATACAGAGAAGTGTATTGAATTGTCGCTGAACATTGGCAAAATGGCTCTGGCGGAAGCAGATGAGCAAATCGCTGAAGAAGTTTTAAAGTTAGCAGGAAGGAGAATGAATTAAATGGAACTGGAAGCAATTAAAAGGGTATATTTTGTAGGGATCGGAGGAATTGGAATGAGTGCGCTTGCCCGTTATTTTGCTAAACGTGGCTGCCTGGTTTGCGGCTATGATAAAACCAGGACCAATCTCACTATCGACCTGGAGCGGGAAGGAATCTTGGTTTCTTACATGGATGATGATTCTGCTTTACCGGTAAGTTTTCATGAAAAACATGAAGATACTTTAATTGTATATACACCTGCTATCCCTAAGAATTCTGTGTTGATTCACTTTTTCAGGCAACGAGGGTTTGCATTGAAAAAACGCTCCGAGGTATTGGGAATAATCAGCAAAGGACAATTTTGTATTGCAGTTGCAGGTACACATGGTAAAACGACAACTTCCTCTATTGTTGCACACATTCTGACTCACAGCGGTTTTGGATGTACGGCTTTCCTGGGAGGGATAACGACAAATTATAACAGTAACTTTCTTTTAGGTGATAACCATGTAGTTGTAGTTGAAGCAGATGAGTATGACAGGTCATTTTTAACCCTTCATCCGGATCTGGCAGTGATTACTTCTATGGACGCTGATCATCTCGATATTTATGGTGATTCCTCAAATTTACAGGAATCCTTCCATTTGTTTGCTGGTCAGCTTAAATCAGAGGGTACTTTATTTGTAAAAGCAGGTCTGCCTATTACGGATGGAATTACTTATAGTCTGGATAAATATGCCGATGTAAGCGGGTTAAATATCCGGGTAGAACAGGCACATTTTGTGTTTGATTATCATTCTGAAGCGCAGAATATCAATGACCTGAACTTGATGTTGCCTGGTAAACACAATGTGGAAAATGCGGTTGCAGCCATTTCTGTTGCCTTAAAACTAGGGATTTCCCCTGAAAAAATAAAAGAGGCGGTGGCTACTTTTAAAGGCGTTAAAAGGCGGTTTGAGTATATTGTGAATTCTCCAGAGCATATTTATATTGATGATTATGCCCATCATCCGGAAGAATTAAAGGCTTGTTTTGATGCGGTTAGGCAATTGTACCCGGATAAAAAACTAACCGTTATTTTTCAACCTCATTTGTTTACCCGTACCAGAGATTTTGCAGATGATTTTGCACAGGTTCTTGGTACTGCAGATGATTTGATTCTATTGGATATATATCCAGCGAGGGAACTTCCTTTGGAAGGTGTAGACTCACAAATGTTACTGGATAAAATTGACCTGGCATCAAAAGCGCTTTACGGAAAAGCTGAGGTACTGGATGTGATTAAAAATAAACAGCCCGAGTTGCTTTTAACTGTCGGTGCCGGAGATATAGATACGATAATAAAACCTCTAAAAACAATATTGAGCCATGCTTAAAAGGATCAATTGGACATCAGTTTTGAAGGGGCTGGCCTGGGTAGTTTGCCTGGCCGGGGTGGTTGTGCTGATGAGTTTTGTGGGTGTAAAAAAGCACGCCGTGAAATGTACCAATGTGAAAATCTTAATACCGGGTGCAGATAATTTTATAGAGCGTGAAGAAATTGATGCGATTTTGAAGCAGAGTCAGGGAACATTAATTGGTAGGAAACTGGAAGGCATTAATCTGAACGACATAGAGCAAAAAATTAAATCCAATCCTTATATCGCTTTTGCTAAAATTTATGCAGACATGGATGGGGTGATTCACATTGAGATCAAGCAGAGGCAACCAATTCTAAGAGTGATCAATGCAGGTAGCCAGGATTTTTATATTGATAGAAACGGGCTTAAAATGCCGGTTTCAGCAAACTTTACTGCTAATGTACTTGCAGCTAACGGGGATATCAATGAGCCCTTTGGCGGCAGGTTGGATACCTTGAAAACACAGTTGGCCCAGGATTTGTACAAGACCGCATTGTTCATCAAAAGTGATACACTTTGGGATGCACAGATTGAGCAGATTTTTGTAGATGACAGGAAAGATATTGAACTGGTGCCGAGAGTCGGTAATCAGCGTATCATTTTAGGGAATGCAGATTCTCTGGATGTTAAGATGCGAAATTTGCTAACCTTTTATAAGAAAGCAATGCCTAAGGTTGGCTGGGATACTTATAAAACAATTAATATTAAATATACTAACCAAATTGTGTGCGAAAGAAACAAGCTGGATTCACTCGCACCTAAAGTATATAAAGCACCCGAAATACGGAGAGATAGTGCCCCCGCAACCAAGAAAGTTATAGACTCTATGGTGTTGGATGCTATTCTCCAGGAGGAGGGTGCAAAACCACCTCCGGCAGCAAAAACAAAAGTGAAAACAGATACCAAGAAAAACAAATAGTAATAAACTCAACAATCAATAATATAGTTATGGGCAAAGAAAAATCTACCATGCAGTCTCCAATAGTAGTAGGCCTTGACATTGGTACTACTAAGATCTGTGTGATCGTCGGTCGCAGGACGCAACACGGTAAAATTGAAGTACTGGGTATAGGGAAAGCAGAATCTGCGGGAGTAACACGCGGTGTGGTCTCCAATATTCAAAAGACAGTCCAGGGCATTTCTCAAGCTGTTGAGGTGGCTAGCGGGCAATCCAACGTAGAGATACGTGTGGTAAATGTTGGTATTGCGGGCCAGCACATCAAAAGCCTTCAGCACCGTGGGATCCTTACAAGAAGAGAGTTAAATAATGAAATAGGAAAAAAAGATATCGACAAGCTGATCGATGATATGTTCAAACTGGTTATGCCCCCGGGAGAAGAGATCATCCATGTCTTGCCGCAAGAGTTTACCATTGACAACGAACCTGGGGTCAAAGATCCGATCGGTATGGCGGGAGTGCGTTTGGAGGCGAACTTTCACATTATATCAGGACAGGTGACTGCGGTTAAAAATATTATGCGATGTGTGTCCAATGCTGGGCTGCAGACACAGGAGTTAATCTTAGAGCCTCTGGCTTCTTCCGAATCGGTGTTGAGCGAGGAGGAAAAAGAAGCTGGTATAGCTTTGGTTGATATTGGTGGTGGTACAACAGATATTGCGATCTTCCATGAGGGGATTATCCGTCATACGGCCGTGATTCCATTTGGTGGAAACAGCGTAACTGAAGATATACGAGAAGGTTGTTCTGTAATGAGGAATCAGGCGGAACTGTTAAAAACCCGGTTTGGTTCTTCGCTTGCAGAAGAAAATAAAGAGAACGAGATCATCTGTGTACCTGGGTTAAGAGGCCGGGAGCCGAAGGAGATTTCAGTAAAAAATCTAGCTTATGTGATCCAGGCCCGTATGGAAGAAATCATAGAGCACGTTTATTATGAGATCAAGTCATCAGGCTACGAGAAGAAACTGATTGGTGGGGTGGTGATTACCGGAGGCGGTGCTTTATTGAAGCATTTAGCTCAGCTTGTGGAATATGTAACTGGATTGGATTGCCGTGTAGGTTATCCAAATGAGCATTTGTCCAAATATGAAGACATGCCGAAGACGATCTATGATGATCTGAAGAGTCCAATGTACGCAACTAGTGTTGGTTTATTGATCAAAGGGATTCAGAAGGCCGAAGAGCTGATTGAGGAAATGAAACAACCAGGTGTCTATGTGGAAAAACAACAGGAAGTAAAAGAGAAAAGTAAGCGGAGCGGGGGTGGACTTTTTGATAAGTTATTGGCTAAAACTAAAGACTTTATCAAGGATGACATGAACGTGAGCGATGAAGATTATATTAAACCGTAATATTTTTCCACAAAACATGATTTTTCCACATTTCTAACAATTGTGGAAAACGCCTGTTAAAAAAGTGTTAATATTACAAGGAGAGATGAACAGGTACAGCTAATTTTTAAATAACTGATTCATAAAGATATGCAGTTCGAAATGTTAAAAGATAAGTCATCAATCATCAAGGTTATTGGTGTTGGTGGCGGTGGTGGTAATGCGGTAAACCATATGTACCGTCAGGGAATTACTGGAGTGGACTTTATTATTTGTAATACCGATGCTCAGGCATTGGAATTTAGTCCTATCCCAAACAAGGTGCAGTTGGGCGCAAGTTTGACAGAGGGAATGGGCGCAGGCTCTATCCCTGAAGTAGGTAAAAACTCTGCTATTGAGAATATAGACGACATCAAGCAGATGTTGGGCAGCACAACAAAAATGTTGTTCATTACAGCAGGAATGGGTGGCGGTACCGGTACTGGTGCAAGTCCTATTATTGCACAGGCTGCTAAAGAATTGGATATACTTACCGTTGCGATTATTACAACGCCTTTCTCTTTTGAAGGAAAGCGTCGTAAAATGCAAGCGGAAGATGGATTGGATGAGCTGAAAAAATACGTGGATTCCTACCTGGTCATCTCTAACGACAGGCTGCGTGAAATTTTTGGTAACCTGACCTTGGGATCCGCATTCGCTCAGGCAGATGATATTTTAACGACTGCAGCCAAAGGTATTGCGGAGATCATCACTGTTCCGGGATATATCAACGTGGATTTTAAAGATGTGCGTACAGTAATGAAGGACAGTGGGGTTTGTATCATGGGTAGTTTTGCCTGCGATGGCGAAAACAGGGCCCTGACTGCTGTGGAAGGTGCTTTAGCTTCTCCATTATTGAAAGATAATGAAATTGAGGGTGCAAGGTATATTTTGTTAAATATCAGTTCCGGTGTTCGTGAAGTAACCATGGACGAAGTGACCATCATTACAGACTATATTCAGGACAAAGCAGGTCTTTCTGCTGATCTGATTTGGGGTAACTGTATTGATGAGAGTCTGGAAGATAAATTATCTGTAACTATTATTGCAACTGGTTTCCAAACCACAGAGCAACGTGCGCACGATAAGAAAAATGTGAAGAAGATCTCTCTTCTGACACCAGAAGAGGCGCCGTTGATCAAACCGGTAGAGCCTGTAAATTCTTTTATTGAGCCTAGGGTCCAGCCGGTTTCCAGCGAGCCCGTTTTAAAGGCTAAAGAGGAAATTAAACAATCTGACCTTTTTGGAGATTTGTTTAATGGAAACAGGACCAGAAAGACTGAAGAGCCCGAAAATGCAGTAATCAGACATACACTTGTAGAAGAAGAAAAACCTTCGGCAGAAACACAGCAGGAATCAGGTTTTGAGTTTGAAATAAAACTTGCCGAAACAGATTTTGTTTTTGAAACTCCCGCAGCAAATTTTGGGACACCGGTTTCGCAGCAACAACCTGAACCTGTACAGGAAATAGGTTTGGACGATGATAAAAACGATGAATCTATAGAAGACCAATTAAAGAAATCCAAAGAAAGGATTTTAAGGTTAAAGGATTTAAGTATGAAACTGCGTACAACCAATGGTTTACAGGAGCTCGAAAATGAACCAGCTTATAAACGTAAACAGATGCAGTTACAACAGGTTCAGCACTCTTCAGAGTCTCAGGTTTCCAGGTTTACGCTAAGTAATGATGAAGATGGAACTACAGAGATCAGACCAAACAATTCGTTTCTGCACGATAATGTTGATTAATACACAACTGAAATAAAAGAAAGCCTTAGCAAAACCACTGTTAAGGCTTTTCTCGTAAAAATGATTTGAGTAAATTTGCAGCAAAAAATAAGTTAACTTAACAACATATAGAATTGGATATTTTTGAAAAGATAGCGAAGCATATGGGCCCAATTGGGCAGCACCAAAAATGGTCACATGGCTATTTCTCTTTCCCAAAATTAGAGGGAGATATTGCGCCGCATATGAACTTCAGGGGGAAAGAACATTTGGTATGGAGCCTGAACAATTACCTTGGCCTGGCCAACCATCCTGAGGTAAGAGAGGCGGATCAGAAAGGAGCAACTGATTTTGGGATGGCCTATCCAATGGGTGCCAGAATGATGTCTGGTAATTCTAAATACCATGAACAACTGGAGCAGGAGCTGGCAGCCTTTGTTGGTAAACCCGATGCTTTCTTATTGAACTTTGGTTACCAGGGAATGGTATCTATTATTGATAGCTTGGTAGACCGTAATGACGTCATCGTTTATGATGCGGAATCGCATGCCTGCATTATTGATGGCCTGAGACTCCATATGGGAAAACGTTTTGTTTATAAACATAACGATATCGAAAGTGCAAGAAAGCAACTGGAACGTGCTACAAAACTTGTTGAACAAAGCGGTGGAGGGATTCTTCTGATCACGGAAGGTGTTTTTGGTATGTCGGGCGCCCAGGGGAAGCTTAAAGAACTAGTCGATCTTAAAAAAGAATTTGACTTCAGATTACTGATTGATGATGCACATGGTTTTGGTACTATGGGTAAAACGGGTGCAGGAACTCATGAAGAACAAGATTGTATTGATGGGGTAGATGTTTATTTTGGAACCTTTGCAAAGGCGATGGCCGGCATTGGAGCTTTTGTCGCTTCTACAGAAGAAATCACTAATTTCCTGCGCTATAACATGCGATCACAGACTTTTGCAAAGGCCTTGCCTATGCCCATGGTCATTGGTCTGTTAAAACGTTTGGAATTGCTCAAAGGAAAATCTGAACTCAGAGAGAAACTCTGGAATATTGCTACTACATTACAGAAGGGCTTACGTGACCGTGGTTTCGATTTGGGGATTACCAATACAATGGTTACGCCCGTATTTTTAAAAGGCGAATTACTGGAGGCAACAGCCTTAACAATGGACTTAAGAGAAAACCACGGTATCTTTTGTTCAATTGTTGTTTATCCGGTTATTCCTAAGGGATTAATCGAGCTCAGACTTATTCCTACAGCTGTTCACACACTGGAGGATGTACAGCGGACGCTTGATGCTTTTAGTGAAGTTGCTGAGAAATTGAAAAGCGGATATTATAAGGAAAATCAATTTGAAATGTAGCCATTTATAACAACATAAGAGAAAGGCCTTTAAATGCATTTAAAGGCCTTTTTTGTGCTTGTTTGTTTTGTATTATGTTGATTTTCAGATTATTGTCTTTATATTGTACAAGGCTATATGTGAATAACCGCCTTGATTGTGGAAAAAAAGCGCATTTTGGCGATTTATTTCTTGTGTCAAAAGTTTTTTTATTAAAATAAACATGCTACTTTAGTAATAGAGTATAAACCTAACCTTAAAAACCTAAAAGAAGAATTAAAAATGGCAAAGATCGAGAAATTCAATGAATTGAAAGACCTTATTAACGGTCTTGAAGCAGATGCTGACAAGTTTTATAACAAAGCGAACAGCGCTGCAGGTACACGCGTGAGAAAAGGATTACAAGACGTTAAAAACCTTGCTCAGGCCATCCGTTTAGAAATTCAGGCAGCTAAGAACAAAGAAGCATAAGAATTGCAGATTTGTATCTCATAAAAAAGGCCTTCAAATTTTTGAAGGCCTTTTTTATGAGATTTACTTTTTAAGCCATCAGCTTTTTAAGCTGGGCAATAATTTGCTCTTCCAGTCCGGTAGAAACCCCAACCAGCGGTAATCTTACTTTATCTCCACAAATATCAAGATATTTTAGAGCTGCTTTTACGCCAGCTGGATTACCTTCTGCGAAAACAAGGCGGGTAAACTCTATTAAGCTTAAATGCGCAGGAGTAGCCTGAACAAACTCGCCTTGAAGGCATAGTCTGATCATCTCAGAAAGCGCCTTTGGTACCGCATTTCCAATTACAGAAATAACACCAACTGCTCCAAGTGCCATCATAGGCAGAGCAACAGGATCATCCCCGGAGATCAGCATAAAACCTTCAGGTTTATCACGGAGGATTTGATTAAATTGATCAAAACTGCCGGAAGCTTCTTTAGTACCGATAACATTCTTAAAATCCGTAGCAAGTCTGCAAGTCGTTTCAGGGCTTACATTACTGCCTGTTCTCCCTGGTACATTATAGAGCAAAACGGGTAAAGTACTGGCCTCACTAATCGCTTTATAATGCTGGTAAATACCTTCCTGGGTAGGTTTATTATAATATGGGCTTGCAGATAAGATGGCATCATAACCATTAGCTTCAAATGTTCTGATGCTTTCTGTTACTTCTGCCGTATCATTGCCGCCAATGCCAGCAACAAGCGGCAGGCGACCATTATTAATTTCTGCAGTATATTCCCAGATCTTCTTCTTTTCGTCCTTATTGAGTGTTGATGCTTCTCCTGTAGTACCTAAAGATACCAGATAGTCTACCTTTCCATGAACCATGTAGTTGATCAGGTTTTTCAACCCTTCAAAATCTACAGATCCATCTGCATTAAATGGTGTAACCAATGCCACACCGGTTCCATGAAATTTTTTCATTTTTAAATTATTATTTCAACATCTCTAATAAATCGTCCTCCGAGATCAGGGGAACATTCAGTTTCTGAGCTTTCTCCAATTTGGAAGGGCCCATGTTATCTCCGGCAACCAGATAGTTCAGCTTTGCAGAAATACTGCTCAGGATCTTACCTCCATTACTTTCAATTAAATCCTTAAGTTCCTCACGGCTGAATTTCTCGAAAACGCCCGAAATTACAAATGTTTTTCCAGTTAATTTCTCACTTTGAAGGGTAATTTCAATTTCTTTTGCCTGAAACTGTAATCCAGCAGCTTTTAGAAGCTCAATTTGCTGCAAATGTTCGGTTTTACTGAAATATTCTATGATGCTTTCGGCAATCCGTTGGCCAATTTCGTCTATGGCTGTCAGCTCTTCCAGGGTAGCTGTGGCAAGACGGTCGATGTTTTTAGTGCCAAATGCTAGTTTTCTTGCAACAGTTTCTCCAACATACCGTATCCCTAAACCAAAAAGTACCTTTTCGAATGGCATTTCTTTAGATTGCTCTATGCCTTTGAGCATGTTTTCTATAGACTTTTCTCCAAAGCGTTCAATACCTTTCAGTTCATCCGATTTCTCATGAAGAGTATAGATATCGCTAATATGTCTTAATAAGCCCCTCTGATAAAAATTTTCAATGGTTTCATCGCCTAGTCCATCAATGTTCATTGCTTTTCTGCCAATAAAATGCTGTATTTTTCCAACAATCTGGGGTGGGCAACCTTCATCATTAGGGCAGTAAAAAGCGACTTCACCTTCTTTTCTGATCAGGTTGGTCCCGCATTCGGGGCAAACCGCAGGATAGATGATTTTTAAGGCATCTGGTTTTCTTTTGGAAAGGTTTACATTAATGATCTTTGGGATGATTTCACCCCCTTTTTCAACAAATACACTGTCTCCTTGATGTAAGTCTAAACGCTCAATCTCGTTGGCATTGTGTAATGTCGCTCTTTTAACCGTTGTACCTGCCAGTAAAACGGGCTTTAGGTTAGCTACAGGCGTAACTGCCCCCGTTCTTCCAACCTGATAAGTGACCTGATCAAGTATGGTCTCTACTTCTTCGGCTTTAAATTTATAGGAAATCGCCCAGCGAGGTGATTTTGCTGTAAAACCAAGTTCTTGCTGCTGGCCATAGCTGTTTACCTTAATCACAATACCATCAATATCATAGCCCAGGTTGAAACGTTCTTCTTCCCAGTATTTAATGAAATCAAATACCCCGGTAATGGAATTCACCAGTTTGCTGTGTTCACTCACATGGAATCCCCAGGATTTTAACGTCTGCAAACTTTCCCAATGCGTCTTAAAATAGATTTTGTCGGTATTTAAAGAATACAAGAAGCAATCCAGCGGACGTCTGGCCACTTCTTTAGAATCTTGCATTTTTACCGTTCCTGCTGCAAAATTTCTGGGATTGGCATAAGTGACTTCTCCTAATTCTTCCCGTTCTTTATTGAGGCGTTCAAAAGCCGCACGGTGCATGAAAATTTCACCCCTGATCTCAAAAAGTTCTGGCGCCTGTGTTGTCTTTAACTGATGGGGAATGGTATGGATGGTTTTAACGTTTGAAGTAACATCATCACCTTTTGTTCCGTCTCCCCGGGTCACAGCCCTGGAGAGTTTGTTGTGTTCATACGTAAGACTGATGGATAATCCATCAAATTTAAGTTCGCAAACGTATTGGAAATCGTCTCCTATTGCTTTTTTAATCCTTTCATCAAAGTCAAGGAGATCTTGTTCGTTGTAAGTATTGCCCAAAGAAAGCATGGGCCATTTATGTGGGACTGTGACGAAATTTTTAGTGATGTCTCCGCCAACTTTCTGAGTAGGGGAATCAGGATCTGCAAATTCCGGGTTTTCCCGTTCCAACTTTTGCAAGGCTTCTAACTTTTGGTCAAATTCATAATCGCCAATAGTCGGCATGGCGAGTACATAGTAATTATAGGTGTGCTGGTTAAGCTCTTTAACCAGGGCATCCATTGTGTCTTTTATAGCTGATTTCGACATACAGCGAAGATACGAATGATTATAATTTACTTTCGATTTCTTTAAAAATACTCAGATAATCTTTTTGGAGCTGACCGCGAAATAATAAAAGGATTTCCGTTAGCTGTTCAAGTTGTTCTTCCTGAAAAGGATTTTCCCACAAGCGCATACAGATCCGGTTTAAAGCGTAGGTTATGTTTTCAATTTTCTGATAACTGAGCAGATATCTGCTGGAGATGAAGTTATTTAGAAAACGAAGAAAATGATCCAGGTCCTTGATTCCTGCTAAATTGAGAAAAGACTGTAGTTCGGGCGTATTGGCTTGCTGAAGTTGTTCGTAGAATCGGTTGATATTGATTCGGCCTTCAATGGTCAGCAGGTGGTCCAGCATCAATTCCAAACCAATATGTGCCAGGAAGAAAGGTTTTACAGGACCAGATTGTAAAGAGGGCAGCAACAATTGTTTTAATGTTGCAGTCCGGGTGATGAAAAAATCTGAAGAATGGAATAATTTATCAACCTCAAGGTGCCTTTCCCACCCACAAAGCAAGGATTGATGGTGTGGATTGTCTAAAAATAAATGCGCTTCTTTTTGAGGGTTAAGGTTCCAGTCTTTATGCGCATTTTTAACAAAATCGGGCAATACAACACCAATTACAATGTTGTGGTCTGGATTATGTCTTTCAAAATAATAATGCGATAAGAAGTTCATCGCTTTAAATGTAATGAAAATTGTTTGGAAAGCGGATGATCTTCAGGTCAATTTGGGGAGAAGAAGAATTCAATTTAACAGATAACATAGCTTTTCCTATATTTGCCGCAAAAGGATAGAAACAATGACCAATTTTGTAGAGGAACTAAGATGGAGAGGCATGTTGCAGGACATGATGCCTGGTACTGAGGAAAAATTAAATGAGGGCATGACATCCGGGTATATAGGTTTTGACCCAACAGCGGATTCATTGCACGTGGGGCATTTGACCCAGATCATGACGCTTATTCATTTCCAGCGCGCCGGACATAAACCTTATGCCCTTGTTGGGGGTGCTACAGGAATGGTAGGAGATCCTTCTGGTAAATCTGACGAAAGAAATCTTCAGACAGAGGCTATGGTAGAACATAACCTGGCTGGAATGAAAAAACAACTTTCTAAATTTTTGAAATTTGAAGAGGCTGGTAATGGTGCAATAATGGTAAATAATAATGACTGGTTTAAAGATATGAACCTGTTTACTTTTATCAGAGACGTAGGCAAGCACATTACTGTTAATTACATGATGGCCAAAGATAGTGTGAAAAGACGTTTGGAAGGCGATTCTGGATTGTCCTTTACAGAGTTCTGTTACCAGTTGATCCAGGGTTTTGATTTTTACTACCTCTGGAAACACCACAATTGTCTGGTCCAAATGGGCGGCTCGGATCAATGGGGTAACATTGTAACGGGTACTGAACTGATCAGACGCAAAGATGCAGGTACGGCCTTTGCGATCACCACGCAACTTATAAAGAAAGCCGACGGCACCAAATTTGGTAAAACAGAAAGTGGTGCGGTTTGGCTGGACCCGGAAAAAACCTCTCCGTATAAATTCTACCAGTTTTGGCTAAATGCTTCTGATGATGATACAAAGAAATGGATCAGAATCTTTACACTGAAAACACAAGCAGAAATAGAAGCTTTGGAGAAAGAACATGATACTGCACCTCATTTGCGTATTCTGCAAAAATCTTTAGCCGAAGATATTACGGTTAGGACCCATTCTGTAGAAGCCTTGGAGACTGCCATCAAAACCTCAGAGTTTTTGTTTGGCAATGGCTCCCTGGATTTTTTTGCAACTCTAAGTGATGCGCAGGTACTGGAGATTTTTGAAGGTGTACCTCAGCATAAAATTTCTAAGGCAGAGTTAGAGGGTGGAATGGATGCTTCAACTTTACTGGCCGAAAAAACAAGTGTATTCCCCTCAAAAGGCGAAGCAAAAAAGACCATACAAGGTGGTGGGGTTTCTTTAAATAAAGAGAAGATTAAAGAGGCTTCTGTTGTATTCAATGCAGCACATCTGTTAAATGGTAAATATATTATTATACAGAAAGGAAAAAAGAACTACTTTCTTTTAACAGCAGAATAGTTTAAGACTTTTATAAAAAGAAAGCCGTTAAATGTAAGCTTTAACGGCTTTTTTTATGAAATAATTGGACCGATATCTAATCCGGCTATTGTACCAGTAAATTACAGCCCCGGATGTCTGCATTGTCAAAACGACCCAGTACTTCAAAAGAACCATCCGGGTATATTTTTCCTAGATCCTGCGTCGCAATAAAAGAGCAGGAATTCACATTGGCGAGGTCGATGATATTGATGCCGCCAGTTTGGTGGTTTCGAATTAAACTCAAAGGATCGTTAGTGTCGCGCAGTACAATTTTCATCCACGCAGGACAGTAAAAAATACCTTCTCCAAAAGAATAAGCTTGTGAAAGGAGCTCTGTCATTCCATATTCGCTGTGTATAGCACTTACGCCAAAACCAGCCTGAAGCAAATCATGAAGCTCTTCTCTCACCATTTCTTTTCTTTTGCCTTTCATACCCCCCGTTTCCATGACAATCAATTCAGGGAAATCCAGCCGATAGCGCTCAATAAAATCGAGCAGGGCATAAGTGACACCTATTAAAATGGTTCTTTGCTTATTGTCTTGTAGTTTCTTTAGCTTCTGGTAGAGCTCGTCATGGTTGTGCAGGAAATAGCCACTATCGGGATGTTTGCTCTGTTTTAGTAATGCATCTACCATATATATCAAAGAAGATCCATCTCTTTCCAGGTAAGAGGGTAAGAGTGCCAAAAGGCAGGTATCTTCTATCTTCCCATAAAACAGTTCAAAAGCCTTGTTAAAACTATCTTCATAGATACTGACATCTGTAACCATATGACGGCTTTGGACCATGCCGGTTGTACCCGAGCTACTGAAAATAATTTCCGGTATTTTCGGATTACTCAGTACTTCATGCGTTTTAAAAAAGGAAATGGGTAGATAAGGGATATCCAGTACGCTGCTGATGTGAGCAGGAATGATGTTGAGGTGCCGGATATAAGATGCATATACTGCACAATGTTCTGCCTGATGTTTGAAAATGGCCAGTGCCGTTTCATCAAACTCAGAATCATTGTTGATGGAAAATATTTGCTGGATAGGATTCACCTTGCAAAAATACACAAGATTTTTGTTTTAGAATGCGCTTTAGCCAGCATGTTGTCCTGATTTTGTTTTTTTACACAGGATAGCCTTGCGGAAATGATATCCGCAAATGCCGCTGATTGCTGCAATAAAACCACCAAGAATTCCAGTCAGTATCAATACCAGTATCCATGATTTTACGGCGAGCATTTCTGCAATGCGCCCCGCCAATATATTGTGATTTGGAATGCTCTTAAACAGAGCCATACCAATCCACAATAGGAAAATTGCTGCAAAAGGAAACCATAATGATATTTTAGCAGTTTTTCCGATCAGACCACAGGTTACAAAACTGATGATCACAATGACCCACCATGGAAAGATGATCTGTAATAGAAATGAAGCAATTAGTATAACAATAAAGACCATAATCTATTTGTTGGAGATGTGAAGGTTAGAAATTATTTTGGCGGATGGATCCTTTGGTGTCTGCATAAAGTACAAGTCATACAATTCTCCCCTGGACCAGGTTTCGATCATATTGTCATAAAAGGGGCTGCCTGGATTACCAGACTGACCACCCGGAAATACCCCATGTCCTTTGGGGTTTTTACCCAGTTCAACCACCATTCTCCATGATGGCCCGTTCTTTTCACCAAGGGCATTAATGGTACTTTTTGCACCACCCATCATTAAAGTCTTTGAGCCCAGTCCGGGAATATTGGCTAAATGGGGTACATGGGTTTGTTTCACCCTGGCCCATTCCCAGTTCTTCCCGATAGGACCAAGTTTTTTTTCCAGGCTGTCACAGGCATATTTAAAAGATTCATTAACCAGATCGTTCAGTGTTTCCTTTTTGGAAGTCAGAACATTGTCAAACCATTTGGAGTTCGGGTCTTTCAGGATGAGCTCTATCGTCCTGTCCCTGGATGGATAACGCATTGGAATTCCTTTAATAGTGAAATCGTCATCCCATATGTCAAAAAACAAACGTGTAGACCACAAATCAAAGACACTGGCGCCAATTTCTTTTGCATTATAATATTTATTCCATTTGCTGATGATGTTAAAGGCTTCCTTTTGCGTTGCGTTCAGGGCATTGTTGTCTACGCGGCTGAGCAGGGCAGGAAGCAGATTCTCTGCAAAAATACTGTAAGCGTCACTTTGCATGAGTCGTATACTGTCGGCTGTCGCATTAGTCATCTTACTTAAACGATCATTGATGCGCTTTCCCCGTTCATAAGAACTGAATTCCCAGTTGATATAATAGGGATAGGTTTGATCGGTAGAACTCTGATTGGCAGAACTTACAAAATGACGCGGCGGATTTTTAACTGTGGGATTTTGTGAAGCAGGTATCCAGCCCTGCCAGTCACTTTTAGGGTCGCTGCCGTCCAGAATAAATTTGCCCTGGTCCTTCCATTTTAAAGGAAATTTACCATTTGGTGTAATGGCAATATCGTTATCTGCGGAGGCAAAAATGAAGTTTTGCGCGGGAGCAGTATAATAGGTGAGTGCTTTTCGGTAGTCGGTATAGTTTTTTCCCCTGTTAAGGTAGTAGAAGGTCATGAGTTCATTTGACTTTTCATGGGCTATCCACCTCAAAGCATGGCCTAAAGGAACATTGTCTGCCCTGGAAAGTTTCTCTGGTCTCTGGAAATAGACCACCGGCCCGTGATGGGTGTAAATTACCGTATCTGTTTCTGTGTGACTTCCTCTGATTTTAATTTTCTCCAGTCTTTCTGCGGTCCTGTTCCACTTGTTGTCGTACCAGTATTCTTTGTGACTATTGTCTTTAAATTTAATTTGATAGAAATCCAGCACATCGGCTGCCACATTCGTTACACCCCAGGCAATATTCTGATTAAACCCTATAGTAATACCAGGCGCTCCTGGAAGTGAAACACCATAGGCATTTAAACCCGGAGCATGCAATTGTATCTGATACCAGATAGAGGGTAAGGTTAGATCCAGGTGCGGGTCATTTTCCAGAATTGGTGAACCGGAAGCTGTTTTTTCGCCCGACAATGCCCAATTATTGCTGCCAATTCCGTCTATTTTTTGCTTTGTTCTGATGTCACCGGTAACCATCTGATTGAAGGCCAAAGGAACTGCCGGAATAGGAAGAGGCTTAAAGTCCCATTTTGTACCTTTCGGGATGATAGGATCTTCTCTGAAAGGATAATCCGGGAAGAGATTATTGGTTACCTCAGGGCCATATTTTTTAAGGATATTGGACATGTAAAATTCGTCGGAACCCATGGCCAGAACGGCCGACATTTGTTTGAGCAGCAAAGCACATTTAAGTGGGGTCCAGTCTTCAGGTACAAAATCAAGTATCTTATACTCCAAAGGGAGGTTCGCTTTGGAAAGAGAGTGGATATAGGCATTAATCCCTTCGGTATAGGCGGTCATCATCTCTTTGGATTTTGGGTCCTGCATCATACCTTCCAGAGAGTTTTCAGCACCATAAACCATTCCCATACGGCGTTGGTAACGGTCAAGTTCAATGGCCTTACTACCTACTACTTCGGATAAGCGACCGGCAGCAAAGCGGGTCTGAAAATCCATTTGCCATAAGCGGTGCATAGCGGTAACATAACCCTGAGTATAATAAACGTCATAATCATTATTAGCAAAAATATGGGGGATCATCCGGTCATCAAAGACCACTTCAACACGGTCATGGGTACCTTTGAGCACAACCTTATGATTCAGGCCAATACCCGAGGGCTCCGCGTTTTGCCAGAATCCGGTAAAAGGATTTAGAAATTTCAGCAAAGGAGGGACAGCGCCAAATTTGGTGTTGAAAATATAAACTAACAAAAGGGGGATGACGACACAGAATGTAGCTTTAACTTTATTCATTGCAGTTTAGTTAATAAATCGTCCTGTCGGAACAAGCAATCCATTTAGTTTTCTAAGGCAATTTAATAAAACTTCGATCAATTTCCACCCTATCCAAATTTTCTAATCTTAATGTGGCTTAAAAATGAATTTGTTAGTTTCATTAATTGTGTTAAATTTATATACACTAAGTTAAACCCAAATCTAAATTACAGCGTATGATAAGAAATTTTACAAAAATTGCGTTGATTCTTCTGGTCTTTTGTTCTGTTGTGCCATCGGTACAGGCACAGTCTATTGCGATCAGCGGAACAATTACTGATAAACTCAGCCATGAACCGATACCGGGTGTGGGAATCATTGTTAAAGGAACTACGGCAGGGACCTCAACAGACCAAAACGGAAAATTTTCATTCAGTACAACGGAGAAAAGGCCATTTACTTTAGTCATTTCCTATATTGGATACGCTTCTGTGGAAAGGATAATTACAGGTCATACTGCGGCGCTGAATATAGAACTCGAACAGACGGGAATATTGGGGCAGGAAGTCGTAATTTCAGCCTCAAGAACACCAGAACGAATTCTGGAATCACCTGTCTCTATTGAAAGGATGGGACAAAGTACCCTTAAAGAATTGCCGGCTCCGTCTTTTTATGATGCCTTGGCCAATATGAAAGGTGTAGAGGTAAGTACACAAAGTTTGACCTTTAAATCAATCAATACAAGGGGCTTTAATTCCAATGGAAACAACAGGTTTAACCAATATGTGGATGGTATGGATAACCAGGCGCCAGGACTGAATTTTTCGGTAGGTAACATAGTGGGTATAAATGATCTGGACGTGGACAATGTGGAACTGTTACCGGGCGCGTCGTCGGCTTTATATGGAGCCGGGGGAATTAACGGGACAATGCTTATGACCTCAAAAAGTCCTTTTGAATATCAGGGGCCAAGTTTTCAGTTCAAGTCAGGAATTAACCATGTAAATGATAACAACAGCAGTACTCAACCATTTAATCAGTTGGATGTAAGGGTAGCCAAAGCCTGGAATAATAAATTTGCAGTTAAAGCGACCTTCTCGTTCTTACAAGCCCAGGACTGGCAGGCAGATAATTATAGCAATTTTGACCGGGCATCCAGGACAGTTATTCCGGGAGATAGAAAGTCGGACCCCAATTATGACGGCGTGAATGTGTATGGAGACGAAGTTAGCCAGAACATGCGTAATGTAGCCCAGTCTGTTTTGAACGCCGGAACTTCTGCTTTTGTGAAGGGAGCATTAGGGTTGCAAACAGATCCTACAGCGTCCCAGATCGCCGCTTTTAAAGCCAACCCTGTTACTCAAGGCTATTTGACGAACTTTTTAAGTACCAATGCACAAATGAAGCCTTTTTATGCAGGTATTGTTACTAATCCAGGATTATTGCCCAACCAGAATGTGTCCAGAACAGGTTATGATGAAAGAGATCTGGTAGATTATAAAACACAATCTCTAAAGGTATCAGGAGCACTGCATTATAAATTTACACCTACTGTAGAAGCTATAGCTCAGGCGAACTGGGGAACAGGTACATCAGTATATACCGGTTCCGACCGTTATTCTTTGAGAAATTTTAGCATCGGCCAATACAAACTGGAATTAAATGGGCAGGATTTCTTTGTGAGGGCTTACACCACGCAGGAGCGTTCAGGTGATTCTTATATCTCTTCTATTTTAGGAAGTTATATCAATGAGGTATCCAAACCTTCCACACAGTGGTTTCCTGAGTACGTAGGGACTTATGTTGGAGCAAGAGCACAAGGCGCAAGTGATGCCGCAGCGAACGCCGCTGCCAGAGCAGCAGCTAACCAAGGGCGATTTGAACCGGGTTCACCGGCTTTTGAGACGGCTAAAGATCAGATCATGAACACCACCATCGCCAGTACAGACTTTGCCAAAGGTAAATACGGCGCTAAATTTGATGATAAAACCAATTTGTACCACTATGAAGGTATGTATAATTTCAGCAATGCCTTTAATAATGTGGTAGAATTCCAGGTTGGTGCATCCTACAGGCTTTTCCAGCTTCGTTCTGGAGGTACTATATTTGATGATTTGAACAGGGATATTGATATTAAAGAATACGGAAGTTTTGCTCAGTTAGGTAAGAAATTTTTGGACGATAAATTAAAGCTTACTTTTTCAGGGCGCTATGATAAAAGTAAAAATTTTGATGGGCGTTTTACGCCAAGAATTACCGGGGTGCTTACTGTTGCACCAAACAATAATATCCGGGTTTCCTACCAAACCGGATATCGGAATCCAACTACACAAAACCAATATATAGACTTGTCTGTTGGCGGAGGATCGCAAAGATTAATTGGTGGTTTGCCTGAAATTCTCAATAAATACAACTTGTTTAGCAATCAGGCTTTTACGGATGTGAGTTATCGTGCGTTTTTGAATTCTGCGGCAACCGGAACACCTAATCCTGCTTTATTAACGCCTTATACCTTTGATCCCAGAGGGGTAAGACCAGAAAGTGTCCAGGCCTATGAAGTTGGGTACAAAGGTTTGCTGGGACCTAAGTTTTTGATTGATGCCTATGCCTACTATAACATCTACAAAGATTTTATTACTTCGGTAGATGTTTACCAAAGTAACGGAGCCGGTTCTTTTACGAAATTTGGAGTTCCTGTAAATGCTACTGGAAAAGTAACTTCGTATGGTGCAGCATTGGGCATAGATTATCTTCTGGGTAAATACAATCTAAGCGGTAATATATCCTATAATAAGATAGGCGATATTCCTGCTGACTATATCAATGATTTTAATACGCCTGAAATCCGTTATAATTTGGGTTTTGGAAATAAAGAAATCATTAAAAATATTGGATTTAACGTAAACTATCGCTGGCAGGGTAGTTTCTATTGGAACTCTTCCTTTTCTTCAGGAGAAGTTCCTGCTTTTGGAACGATGGATGCCCAGGTTAACCTGAAGATACGTTCCGTAAACTCTATGATTAAGATCGGAGGATCAAATATTTTGAACAAATACTATATTACTTCCTACGGTAATCCTGCTGCAGGCGCAATATATTATGTAGCCTACGCTTTTAACCTTTAGATACTTTTCTTATTCTCACAGGCCCTGGTATTTTTTTACCGGGGCTTTTTTTATGATGAGCGTTCCATTTTTGCAAAGCTTTCCTTTTAAACAAGGCTCAAAATGACCAACAAGAAAAATCAAAAAACTTGATTAAAGTGTCAAATACAAATAAATGGTACTAATTATATATCTAAATATCCTTTGCTTTTAATATAAAAATTAACACTTTAGATGTATAAAGTACACGATCTCAGGATTTCCAATTTTTATACAAACGATTTCATGGAAGAAAGAAACGAACAAGGAAAAGAAATAAAAGACAACGAAAATATTCAGGAAATAGTTGAAGAAACCATCCAACATTTAAACAATCCGGTAACTGTTCTTAAACCTATAGTAAAGAAATACCTTTCGTCTGTAACTAAAGTGGTTACGGAAGGTAATAAATTTTTCTTCTCTGATGGCGACGCCAGGGTCGAAGTTCGCGTGGTAAGCGATGAAATTATTCGCGTAAGACTAGCTCCGCACGGTGTTTTTTTGGATGATTTTTCGTATGCAGTAAAAACTGTGGATCAGAAGGTTACTACTTTTGGAATGGTAGAATTTGAAGACCGTTATTCTATCTCTACAAACACGATTACCTGCAACATCAGGAAGTCAGATTTCCTGATTTCATTTGTGGAAAATAGTTCGCAGATGGTGATGAGCGAAGACGAATCACCTATGCACTGGGAAGAAAATGTTGAATTTGGAGGTTATTATGTCTATGCTACAAAAAAATGTTTGCCTGAAGAGAACTTTTTTGGTCTGGGAGACAAGTCTGGTAATCTAAATTTAAGAGGCAGACATTTTCAGAACTGGAACACAGATGCCTACTCCTTCGGATGGGATCAGGATCCTTTATATAGAACCATACCTTTTTATAGCGGCCTGCACGATCATGCAGCTTATGGAATATTTTTCGATAACACCTTCCGTTCCTATTTTGACTTTGGTAAGGAAGATGTATCCAAAACAAGTTTCTGGGCAGATGGAGGTGAGCTGCAATATTATTATATCCATGGGCCCCATCTGATGGATGTGGTGAAGCGCTATCAAACCTTGACTGGTACACACCCTATGCCACCAAAGTGGGCTTTGGGCTATCATCAGTGCCGCTGGAGTTACTATCCGGAGAGCAAGGTAAAAGAAATTGCTGAGGGGTTCCGTTCCCGGGATATCCCATGTGATGCCATTTACCTGGATATCGATTATATGGATGGTTACCGCTGTTTCACCTGGAATAAGAAGTATTTTCCTGATCCAAAAAGAATGATCAAGGAACTGCTCAATATTGGGATGAAAACTGTAGTGATGATTGATCCGGGAATTAAAGTGGATGATAATTACTGGGTATTTAAAGAGGGCAAAGAGAACAATTATTTCTGTCGCAGGAGCGATGACTATTTTATGGAAGGGCATGTATGGCCCGGACGATGCCAGTTTCCTGATTTTACCAATCCTACTGTTCGTGAGTGGTGGGGAGGGTTGTACAAAGAATTGGTAGATATGGGCGTTGCCGGTGTTTGGAATGACATGAATGAACCTGCTGTTTTTGGCTCAGGAACTTTTCCGAATGATGTAAGACATAACTTTGACGGCTACCGCGGGTCGCATCGAAAAGCCCATAACGTTTACGGAATGCAGATGGTCCGTTCTACCTATGATGGGTTGAAGAAACTCATGCGCAATAAACGTCCGTTCACCATTACAAGGGCAGGTTATTCGGGCATGCAGCGTTACGGTTGTGTGTGGACTGGTGATAATGTAGCGACATGGGAACATTTAAAGATGGGAAATATTCAATGTCAGCGGATGTCTGTATCCGGGGTTCCATTCTGCGGAACAGACATTGGCGGCTTTAGCGGCGAACCAGACGGAGAACTGTTTACACGTTGGATACAGATGGGGACCTTTTCGCCTTTTATGCGGGCGCACTCAGCAGGCGATACATCTGAACGTGAACCCTGGAGTTTTGGAGAGCCTTTTACCAGCATCAACCGAAAGTTCATAGAACTACGGTATAAACTGATGCCTTATATTTATTCGGTATTCTGGGAACATCACCGTTATGGTTTTCCAATTCTAAGGCCTTTGGTGATGCTGGAGCAAGATAAAGTGAGTAACCATTACAGACAGGATGAATTTACTTTTGGCGATAAGATCATGGTCTGTCCGGTGTTAGAACAGGGGGCTATATCCAGGATTGTTTATCTGCCAAAGGGAAAGTGGTATAATTTCTGGACCAATGAATTGCTTGAGGGGGAAAAGGAACATGAGATTGAAGCTCCAATAGAAAGCATGCCGCTGTTTGTGAAGGCTGGATCTGTGATACCGGAATATCCGGTAATGCAATATGTTGGTGAAAAACATATTGATGAGGTGATGTTGAACGTTTATTATAGTGACTACGAAGTAAATTCTTTCTTCTTTGAAGATCATGGAGATACTTTTGCATATGAACAGGATATTTATTCAGAAAAGAAGTTCAGTGTAAGAGGTGATGCCGTATCTTTACTGATAGAGCAAACAACAGATGGACTGTATACACCAAATTATGAATTGTACAGCTATCAGGTCATTGGTATTCCATTTCAGGTGAAAAGGATCATTATTGACGACAGGGAGCTGACCGATTTTACATTGGATGAAAGTGGCCATCTTCGCTTTAAGTCTACTAAGAATTTTGGCGATATTAGAATATTTACTATATAACCTTATATAAACCCAGTTTCAATCCGATATCATGAGCAAGTCCTCAAAAAGTGTTTCTAAAAAACAAAGTACCCCGGTTTGGATCTATAGTTTATTTACAGATTTTGATACTTCCTTGTTCATATCTGGTAAACATTTCCGCTTGTATGAGAAATTAGGTGCCCATGTGATGGAGGTTGATGGAACACCTGGAACTTTTTTTGCAGTTTGGGCACCTAATGCCCAGGAAGTTGGTGTTACGGGTGGTTTTAATCAATGGAGCAAGACTGCTCATACCTTGTACCGGAGGCTGGACAGTTCGGGCATCTGGGAAGGGTTTATCCCAGAAATAGGAAAGGGCGAGGTCTATAAGTATGCCATTAAGGGTTTTGACGGCATTGATACAGAAAAAGGAGATCCTTTTGCCAGTAGATGGGAGCACCCGCCACGTACAGCTTCTATTGTTTGGGATACAGATTATAGCTGGAAGGATAAGAATTGGCTGAGCAAACGGCCTAAATTAAATACATTGAGCCAGCCGGTTTCCGTCTATGAACTGCATTTGGGCTCCTGGCAAAGAGATCCGAGTGATCCTGAGCGGATTCTGACTTATAAAGAAATTGCAAATACACTGGTACCCTACGTACTCGAAATGGGTTTCACCCATGTGGAGCTTATGCCCATTATGGAATATCCGTATTTTCCATCTTGGGGCTACCAGATTACCGGATATTTTGCTGCGAGTTCAAGGCATGGAACACCACAGGAGTTGATGTACCTTATTGAGCAACTCCATAAAAGTAATATTGCTGTGATCCTGGATTGGGTACCATCTCATTTTCCAGGTGATGCACATGGTTTGTATAAATTTGATGGTACGCATTTATATGAGCATGCAGATATGAGGAAAGGTTTTCATCCAGACTGGAAGTCTTATATCTTTAATTACGATAGGAATGAGATCAGGTCTTTTCTGATCAGTAACGCCTTATTCTGGATGGATAAATATCACGCTGACGGATTAAGGGTAGATGCCGTGGCTTCTATGTTGTATTTTGATTTTTCCAGGAAGGATGGAGAGGCGGGTACAAATGAATATGGGGGCAGTGACAATCTGGGAGCTATTCAGTTCCTGAAAGATATGAATGAAGCTGTATACGGAAATTATGAGGGTGTACTGACCATTGCAGAAGAAAGCAGTACATTTCCGGGCGTTACGCATCCGGTTTCGGAAGGAGGACTGGGCTTTGGTTTAAAGTGGATGATGGGCTGGATGAACGACACGCTCAAATATTTTAAGAATGATCCGATCAACAGAAAACACCATCATCACCAGTTAACTTTTAGCATTACTTATGCTTTTTCTGAGAAATTCATGATGCCTTTTTCGCACGACGAGGTGGTGCATGGCAAATCTTCTATGATCTATAAAATGCCGGGAGATGAATGGCAGAAATTCGCAAACTTGAGGACTTTATATACTTACATGTTTACCCAGCCTGGAAGTAAACTCTTATTCATGGGGAATGAAATTGCACAAAACGGAGAATGGAATTTTACAAAATCTCTGGACTGGGATTTGTTGCAGTATGATTCTCATAAAGGTATGCAGAATACTGTCAAGGCTTTGAACCATTTGTACCGAACGGAGCCAGCATTATATGCTAATAACTATTCTTATGACAGTTTTGAATGGATTAATGCTGATGACGCACAGCAATCTGTTTATGTGTATATCAGAAAAGGATTGAAAGCTAAAGATACACTGATCGTCATCTTAAATCTGACGCCGGTGTTCCGGGAAAATTATAGAATTGGCCTACCCTTTAAAGCAGAGTGGAAAGAAATCTTTAATTCTGACGCCGTTGAACTTTTTGGAAGTGGCAAAATCTACGAGGGAACCTATTTGCCAGAGCAAGTGGGGTGTCATTTCAGAGAATATTCTATAAATATGGATATTCCTCCTTTAGGTGCCGTTGTTTTAAAACAGGCAAAATAATTTAGAGAGGTGAATTGTGCGGAAAATTCTGTACAACTGCTTCAAGACTAACGATATCAGGCGGGCTGAAGAAGCCGCAGATCTCTGAGGTCTTTCCGCAGCGTACGAGAATTTTCCGTAGCAAACTGCAGAGGAAGGAGGTGATCAGGGTTCTGTGCAGTTTTCTTCCCGGCTGGATAAAATGCGCTAAAATGAAGACTTCTATTGGGGTGAATCGTATCTAACGCATATCTGGTTGGGGTCTTGTTGGGGTAAGGGTACCTTTATCCCAATAAGACCTCTGGCAGACCTCAAGCAGGATATGCGGGAGTATAGGTTAGGGTATATCGTGTATAGACCTATGTGTGGAGATACCTGTGAATCAATCCATTTGATCCAGGCTTTATTGCAATTTGTCCGGGTAAGGCACCCAGAAAAAAAGAATATATCTGCAGAGAATGCCTTTTAAGGTTTGCGGACTTTTTCAGTCTACCTAAGCTTAAGCAGCATTCGAGCAGATGTATTCTTTTTTTAAGCTAATCTAAAAATCACAGAATACAACGTTCTTTTACATCACGCTGGTACTGTCTTTTTTCATCGTTTTCATGCGTTTTTTCATCGTTTTCATAGAGTGCATTTTACCCTCCATATTGATCATGTCACCATTTTTCATCATGGAAGTTTTACCATCGGCCATTTTTACAGTGCCATCGGTCATGACCATTGTTCCATTTTTGAGGGTCATGGTTTCAGTCATCTCCATATGTTTTCCATCTTTCATGACCCACATTTTGCCATCTTTCATCATAATGTGATCATGCATTTTTCCCATTTTTTGAGTATGCATTTTTTTGTGCATCGTTGTGTCTTGTGCCATAGCAGCACTGCAGGTCAGCATAATTAATGCTGTAAATGCCATTAAGATTTTTTTCATTTTGTTGTTGTTTGTGTTGATGATATTTTGTGTTTTGTTTGTTGCTTAGAATAATATTTTTGTTTATTAAACAATTTCAGTTTAAATAGGTTTTAAATGATTCGTGTATTTTATGGTAAAGAGGATCTGATCGATTATAAACACGACTATCCTGGTATTGTAGCGCACTGGTCATAATTAAAAATGATCCCGATTTCATTGCAGTTAATTAAATTAGAATGCGATATTTACTTTTATATTTTTAAACCTGTTTAAGGAATAGTTATGAAGTTTATGAAATCTTTATTTTTTGCGCTGATATGTTCTGTATTCTGTTTTACAGTTGCTGCTCAGGTTCCAGCATCTATGCCTGATTTTAAGTTTTACACCTCCAATCAGACAGGGTTTACAAAAAATAATATTCCCGCCGGAAAACAATCGCTGATTGTTTTTTTTGATGCAACTTGCCCGCATTGCCAAAAGGTAGCAGGAGAACTTTCTAAAAAGACAAAAGAACTGAGTAAAATAAATATCTATATGGTTTCCCTGGATGAATTCAGGACCATAGATTATTTTATGGAGCATTATGCCAAACCTTTAATTGGATTAAAAAACGTGACCCTCTTGCAAGATCGGGATCATGTCTTTATCCCACTGTTTGCACCTTCTAAATATCCTTCGGTGTATCTGTATTCTGCGGAAAAAAAGCTGAAATTCAATAATTCTGGAGAGGTAGAAGTTTCGAAGATCCTGAACAAACTTTAAATACTTCTAAACTGCAGCCGACGGCTAGGGTTTTGTTTTTCTATTAATTTACGCTATCTTTATTAAAATGCGGTACTATTTACTTATGGCCGCTTTTAAAATTCAATGGAAAAGTTAAGTGCATTTTATTTAAACAGTTTATTGTGTTTCGCCTGCAAATCGCAGCGTGCCTATCTGTCTTATGCACGTATAAATAGTTCCCATTCTCCCTTTGGATTTTCCTTCCAGCAGAGCAGCAAAGACTTTCTAGTTTAAGCCCCAATCCATTTAGCTTCAAGGTTTGGGGCAAATACATGGAAAATTTTATGGGTGTTTTTAGGCAGTTAGAGGAATTTTTCCTTTAAAGCACTTTGTTACAAACCTTTGATTTTCATTTGTAGATAAGCCCTCCGGGCTGGGAAGCAGAACGCGGTTTTACATAGATTGCGAAATTCAT
>NZ_QAIL01000581.1:54676-62656 GCF_003061025.1 Pedobacter sp. HMWF019
AACCAATTGATCATTACCAGGAAAGAATACGACTTGTTATCCAATCATTTAAAATTAAGTAGCAGATTGTCTGATTTTAACAAAGATAAATTACATAATGAACTCAAGTCCGCAAAGATTGTTACAAAGGATAACTTGCCGGAGGATGCTATTGTCCTGGATTCTCTGGTCACTATACAGGATGAGGAAACTGCACAGGAATTTACCTTTCATCTGGTCACACCTGAAGAGGCAAACATGAGACTGAATAAACTTTCGGTACTGGCTCCAATTGGAATTGCTTTACTGGGATATACCAGTGGAGCACGGGTGGACTGGGAAATGCCAACAGGTGTTAAGAAATTTAAAATAATCAAGGTGAGTAGATTCGTTAGTGAAAATGACAAGGAAATCGCATAATAGAAGGTAATTTCTGAGCGTACTTAGCAATTTTTGGTAACTTTGTGAATCATCTTAAAATTAAATTTTATGTCAGTAAGTACAGAAGAAGAATTTATAGGAATGCAGGAGGTCAGCAGGGCTGTAGCGTCTACGCTAAAACAAATGCGCGATTTTGCTAAGCCCGGAATGTCAACAAAAGAATTGGATGATTTTGGTGGTCAGATACTGGAAAGCTTTGGCGCTAAATCTGCACCGAAACTCACTTATGACTTTCCCGGATGGACTTGCATCAGTATAAATAACGAAGCGGCACATGGTATCCCCTCAGAGGAGAAAATTCTTTTAGATGGTGATTTAATCAATATAGACGTTTCTGCTGAACTGAATGGTTTCTGGGCAGACAATGGTGGTTCTTTTGTTCTTGGTGAGGATATTCATCATCACTTACGGTTGGTTAATGCTTCTAAGGAAATTCTAAACAAGGCTATTGGTAAAATAAAAGGTGGTGTTAAAATTTCAGAAATTGGCAGGCTGATAGAAACAGAAGCAAAAAAACAAGGTTATACGGTGATCAGAAATCTGGCTGGACATGGTGTTGGAAGAAGTCTTCATGAGGCTCCGGAAGGCATTCTGAATTGTTATGATAAATACAATATGGAGAGGTTCAGGAAGAATTCTACTGTGGCTATAGAAACCTTTATTTCTACAAAGTCAACATATGCCGTTGAACAGGAAGACGGTTGGACACTGAAAGGGAATAAGGGAGGCTTTGTAGCCCAGCATGAGCATACTATTCTGGTTACAGATGGAGAACCACAAATCCTTACCATTTCCAATGGTATATTTGATTAAGTTCTGTTAGGATTAGGATCATATTTTTCTATAAACCATTTTAGGGCTTCCTGATTGTTGTTGTTTTTGTATGCCAACACAACTTCTGTGTAGATAGATAGGTTTTTCAGATCGGCAAAGTGAATTTGCAAGTATTTGTAATGCTCTTTTAGGGAGTGGGGTAAAATGGATACACCCGCTCCACTTTCCACCAGCCTCAATATGGAATGTACATTGTTTGCTTCATGAGAAAGTTGGGGGCTAAAACCCAGTCTGTTGCATATTTCAATTAACTTCTGATGATAGGCTGGTGCATAATCACGGTTAAAAAATATAAAAGGTTTTTCGGCCAAGTAGTTTCCAAGTGCCTCATTTGACGAAAACTGAGGGCTATTTACAGGCAGGACTGCAATGAAAGGATCGTAAAAAAGTGTATTCAGGGTAAGTTGTGTTGATGCTATGGGCGCACGCATAATTCCTATATCAAGTTTCCCTTCTTCCAGCGCATGAATTTGCTTTTGAGTGGGAAGTTCATAAAGTTGTATGGAAAGGAAGGGAAAACGTAGCCGCATCTCTTTTAATACCTCCATCAGCAGGGGATGATAGGTGGAGCTGATATAACCAATCCTGAATTCTCCATTCAGGTGATTGTGGATTTGTTTAACGGTATTCTTTGTTTCGTTGATCCTTGTTAAAATTTCATCTACTTCTTTCTTAAAATAGAGCCCGGCATTGGTGAGTGTAACGCGCTTGTTATTTCGGGTGAAGAGCTCTGCGCCGAGTTCTTCTTCCAGTTCTCTGATCTGCCGGCTAAGTGGAGGCTGTGAAATGAATAGTTTTTCTGCTGCTTTTCTGAAATGAAGTTCTTCGGCAACCATTTTGAAGTAAAGTAAATGTCTAAGTTCCATTGATATCTATTAGGTATCGTTTATAGGAGTAATTGATATTTTTAAACTATCAATTATAAGGATAGTTTTGGTTAAATTAAAATGAAAAGATATGAATCATCAAGACATAAAGAAATCATCTTTGGAAGAGATTAGAGAGCGGTTTGACAAGGATGTGGAGCGGTTTTCTAATCTGGAGACCGGGCAACAGACCACAATTGATGCGCCCGTTACCCTTGAACTCACCACAAGTGCTGCCCTTTTTGTAAACCCAGGTGCCAAAACACTACTCGATATTGGCTGCGGAGCAGGTAACTATAGCCTGAAAATGCTGGAGAAAATCCCAGGTTTGGATTGTACACTGGTTGATTTGAGCAGACCAATGCTGGATAAAGCAAAGGAAAGGATTTCAGCAGCGACCTCTGGTACCGTAGATATCTTACAAAAGGATATACTCGAGGCAGAATTTCCCATAGAACATTTTGATATTATTCTTGCAGCAGCGGTGTTGCACCATCTGCGTGAAGATGCAGACTGGGAGCGGGTATTCTCAAAATTGTACCAGTCGCTTAAGCCAGGAGGGAGCTTTTGGATTTCAGACCTTATTGTACACGATGCAGTACATTTAAATCAATTGTTTACACAAAGGTATGCTGAATATCTTGAAGGATTGGGTGGTCCGGAATACAGACAAAAAGTATTTGATTATATAGAAAAAGAAGATACGCCGCGGTCTATTAATTTCCAATTGGATTTAATGAAGAAGATTGGCTTCAGAGATACCGAAGTTTTACATAAAAATGGGTGCTTTGCCGCCTTCGGCGGGATTAAATGAGGAAAAAAAAGAAAGGGATGTCGCATCCACGCACATCCCTTTTCTAACCAAATATAAACCTGTATGAACGGGTTTTACTTTAAGTTTCCGTAATATTCTACGAATTTCGCTAATGCAGAAGAATAGCCCCATTCGTTATCATACCAGGAAACAACTTTTACAAAGTTATCATTTAAGGAGATACCAGCTTTTGCGTCGAAGATAGAAGCATGGTCATCACCAATAAAGTCAGAAGAAACAACTTCTTCGTCTGTATAGGCCAGCACACCTTTTAACTCGCCTTCAGAAGCTGCTTTCATTGCAGCTTTGATTTGCTCGTAAGTAGCTGGTTTTTCTAAACGTGCAGTTAAATCTACTACAGAAACGTCTGCAACAGGTACGCGGAATGACATACCGGTTAATTTTCCTTTTAATTCAGGAAGAACCATTCCTACAGCTTTAGCAGCACCAGTTGAAGAAGGGATGATGTTAGAGAAACCACCACGGCCACCTCTCCAGTCTTTTGCAGAAGGACCATCAACTGTTTTTTGAGTTGCAGTTACAGCGTGGATGGTACTCATTAAACCTTCAACGATACCGAAGTTATCATTTAATACTTTAGCGATTGGTGCTAAGCAGTTTGTAGTACAAGATGCGTTAGAAACGATAGTTTGATCTGCCGTTAATTTATGGTGGTTAACACCCATTACATAAGTTGGAATGTCGCTATCTTTAGCAGGAGCAGAGAAAACGACTCTTTTAGCACCAGCAGCAATATGTTTTTCAGCATCAACACGTGTTAAGAATAAACCAGTAGATTCAATTACGGTTTCTACACCAACTTCATTCCATTTTAAGTTTGCAGGGTCTCTCTCTGCTGTAATACGGATTGTTTTTCCGTTAACTACTAAATGTCCGTTTTCTACTTCAATAGTTCCGTCAAAACGTCCGTGAGTAGAATCATATTTTAACATATAAGCCATATAATCCGGCTCAACAAGATCGTTGATGGCAACAATATCTAATCCTCTTTTTAATGCAGCTCTGAAAACCAGTCTGCCGATACGGCCAAAGCCGTTTATTCCAATTTTGCTCATATTATTTAATTTGAATAGTAGTTAAGTAAATTATATATTGGTTCTTTAGTAATGGTGGTAATTTCGATGCCATGCTTTTTGGCAATGGCTCGCAATCTGTCCTGAAAATGTCCGGCAACGATACCCACAAAATGAATTTCTTTGTCAGGGTGCAGTTTGATAACAGGCAACAGGTAAATATTAATATAGCGTTCAAAGGCTTCATCAATACATTTCTGTATAAAACTATGATTTCTGTTATCTACAAAAAAATCAAAAAAAGAACTTAGAAACTGCTGTGCCAGCGGTTTTTTGTAAATTCTGTCCAGAACCTGCGCACGGTCCAGAGTATATTTGTTGTCCAGCTGGCTGGATAACTCTTCCGGAAGTTTCTCAGTCATAAAACTTTTTAGGAGCATTTTCCCTAAATAGTTGGAAGAGCCTTCATCTCCAAGAATAAAACCTAAACCAAAGTTGTTGGCTTCCAGGTTTTTTCCGTCGAAATAAGCACAGTTGGCCCCGCTGCCCAAAATTCCTATAATTCCGCTATTGGTATAGCAAGCAGATATGGCTGCACCATACAGATCATCTTTAACCGAGATTTTACTATATTTAAAGAACATCGATAGCGTTTCAGTCAGCTCGCTGATCCTTTGCTCTGAAGTCGCTCCAGCCGCAAAAACATACATTTTCTTTATGCTTTCTGCATAATTGATCAATGTTGTTTTCTTGTTTAGCATTTGAAGGATAGACTTTTGATCATTAAAACAAGGATTAATGCCAGGCATACTGCATTCTGCGATGGTTTTTCCATCCTTAGCTATTTTCCAAAAAGCTGTTTTAGAACCACTGTAAACTACCGCTACCATATGTTATATTGATAAAACCTTTGTCATCTCTAACAGATCACTTTCCAGCTTAAAAGTATGATTGCTTAATGCATCATCTATACTGGTCGTTTTAATGTCATTTCCACGCAAACCAACCATTTGTCTGGTGTTACCCTTCAACATTTCATTAACAGCAGCAAATCCTAAACGGCTGCCTAAAATTCTGTCGAAACTGCTCGGACTACCGCCACGTTGCAGGTGTCCTAATATGGTTACCTTGGTGTCGTAATGATTAAATTTCTCTTTCACCCTTTTTGCAATATCATAAGCTCCGCCAGCTTTATGGCCTTCGGATACAATAACGATACTGGAAGATTTTTTAGTACTTGCACCTGAAGCCAACTGGGCAACAAGTTCATCTATACTGGTGTGACGTTCTGGCAGCAAAACTGCTTCAGCACCGCTTGCTACGGCGCTTCTTAAAGCAATACATCCGGAATCACGGCCCATAACTTCTATAAAGAACAGACGGTCGTGAGAATCAGCAGTATCTCTGATCTTGTCAATAGCTTCTATAACGGTATTAATAGCTGTGTCGTAACCCAAGGTAAAGTCTGAACCGTAAAGATCATTATCAATGGTACCTGGAATACCCATTACTTTTATGTCATATTTTTTGGAAAAATTGCGGGCTCCGGTAAATGTACCATCACCACCAATTACGATTAATCCATCGATATCACGGGCTTTTAAATTTTGGAAGGCTGTTTCCATGCCTTCTTCTGTTTTAAACGCTAAACAACGGGCTGTTTTTAAGATTGTACCACCAAGATGAATGATATTACTTACAGAGCGAGCATCCATCGGATTAATATTATTATTAATTAACCCCTGATAACCTTGTAAAACTCCAAACATATTAATACCATTGTATATGCCAGTTCGAACAACAGCTCTTATGCAAGCATTCATCCCCGGAGCGTCTCCTCCAGAGGTAAGTACAGCGATATTTTTTATATTTGGTCTCATCTTAATTATATTACGAATATAGTGTGTATTTACTACACTAAGTAATTTATTTTTATTTTTTTTATGTAATATTGCATCAAGTACATTTATTTGCTTCTGTATTTAAAAATTTAATGGTTTGAAAGAAGATTTACCACAGTTTAATTCAACGTTCTCTATTGATTGTGTTGTATTCGGATTTGATGAAGGAGAATTAAAAGTTCTGCTGATTGAAAGAAATGAAGAACCATTTAAAGACTGGTGTGCATTGCCAGGAAATTTGGTTAGGGTAGACGAGAGTCTGGATCAGTCCGCTTCGCGGATTTTGAAGGAACTCACTGGTCTGGGTGATATTTTTATGGAGCAATATTACACCTTTGGAGATGTGCAGCGCCACCCTCAGGGTAGGGTTATAAGTATTGCCTATTATGCATTGCTGAGACTGGGGGGAGATAAGGCTTTAAAGCCTCTTACAAGTTATGCGAAAAAGGCCTTCTGGAAAAATGTAAGCGACCTTCCAAAACTGGCTTTTGATCATCAGATGATCTTTGAAAAAGGCCTGGAAAAAATTAAGCGCAGAATTAAACATCAACCCATTGCTTTTGAGCTTTTACCAGAAAAATTTACACTAACTCAGTTGCAGAATGTATATGAACTTATTATTGGTAAGAAGCTGGACAAGAGGAATTTCAGAAAAAAGATGCTGAGTTTTGGCGTGCTGAAAGAATTGGATGAAAAACAAAAGGGGGTTTCTTTCAGGGCGGCTATGCTGTATAAATTTGACCGGAGGAAATACGCTAAATTATTTGGTAAAGAGATTTCTTTTTAAGACGGGTTTCTATAAATAAACAAAAAATCCCCGGAACTTAAGCTCCGGGGATTTTTTTATGCTTTTGATTTACTCAAATGATAGTCTACCAGATCATCTATAGGTGAGCGGATAATTTTTCCAACACCCATTTCATATCGGTCGGCAACAATGCTCAGGATATCTCTGAAGCTATATCCTACAGAACCTACACAGTTTAATTTGTACGATTTGTAGTTGGGATAATGGATCACCAGATTCTCAAAGAAGGCTGTAAAAGCATATTCTATTGTAGAGAAAGTGTAATCTTCATAATTATCTTTGTAGTCATATAAGAATTTACTGAAACTTGCGCAAAAACGGTTTGGTAGGGGTTTGTTGTATATATGATCAAAAATATCCTCGTTGGTCAAGGCAAAATTATCATAGAAACTTTCTCTCAAACCTTTTGGCATATAGCCTTTCATGTAATCACTTAAAATGCGTTTTCCAATAAAACACCCGCTTCCCTCATCGCCCAGGAAGTAACCAAGAGAATCAATGTTCAGGGTAATATCGGTGCCATCATAAAGGCAACTGTTTGTTCCAGTTCCAAGAATGGCAGCAAATCCTTCTTCATCACCAAGCAACGCTCTGCAGGAGGCCATCAAATCGTGGCCTATACTTACTTTTGCATTAGGAAAAACCTGCTGCATAGCATCTTCAACAATTTTTCTCTTGGCGTCTGTTGAGCAGCCTGCACCGTAATAATAAACTTCAGTCAGTTTATCTGCTTCCACATGGTCTGGAAGGGTTTTTCTTAACGAATCAATGATATACTCTGTGCTTGAAAAGTAAGGATTGTATCCTTCTGTATTAAAATGAATTTTTCTACCTGCTTCATTAATTAAGCACCAATTGGTTTTGGTTGAACCACCGTCTGCAATAACTATCATCTTAATTTGTTTTTGTGGTGATAAAAGTAAAAAATACGACCACTTCTGAGTGATTTTTTTTCATTAGAATCTATTTGTTTTTTTATTCGTATAAAAGAGGCTTCATCAGATCATTTTTTTTATTTGATATACGCCTTTTTTATTCAATTTAATTTATATTGTTTCAAGGTTGCTCGTCTTAATTCCTGTCGTTTAATCGCCTTAAAAGGGAACAAAATTCTCACCTTAAATCCGGAGGATTTTGGCTCGAAAAATAGGGTCTTTTAAGGGGTCTTAAATTACAGAATTAAGATATTGTTAAAAAAACACTAAGCCTAAATTACATTTGTTATTTTGAATTCCAAATTTTAATAGCTCATTTCTGTTTTTTTGACAAATGGCAAGGTGTTTTTTTAATTGTTTTTTATTGA
>NZ_QAIL01000582.1 GCF_003061025.1 Pedobacter sp. HMWF019
GCCTTTAATAAACAGGTTAAATTTATGAACTTTGCGAAGTTAACCGTTACAGGGATAATTGAAGATCTGCCAGAAAATATGAGTTATCGATTTGAAAGTCTGGTGTCATTGAATGAGAATCAAGGGATTTTTCCAAAATTATTACAATGGGATAATTTCTCTTTTTATACCTTATTTCGTTTAAGGCCGGAAATAAAGATAGACGATTTCAATGCAAGTCTGAAAGGATTTATGCACAAGCACCATGATAAAATAAATGCGGACATTTTCGGCTATCCGCTGCTGAAAAGCTATTTGTATGGCGATTTTGTGAATGGAAAACCGGTTGGTGGAAAAATACAACAGGTTAGGATATTTATTGGTCTTGCTCTGGGTATCTTGATTATTGCCTGTATTAATTTTATGAATCTGTCTACAGCAAGAGCAGGAAAAAGATCAAAGGAAGTGGGGATTAAAAAAACGATTGGAGCCAGCAGAAATTCACTCATTAGTCAGTTCCTTTTAGAGGCTGTAATAATGGTCTTATTCAGTTTTATCCTGGCTGTTATATTCGTGGAACTGAGTTTGCCATTTTTTAATAATTTACTACAAACCAAGCTTAGTTTAGCTACTTTGGGGTTTTTTAACTGGCTTTGTGTGGCACTAGCTATTTTATTTACCGCTTTGCTGTCTGGTAGTTATCCGGCCTTTTTTCTATCCTCATTTGACCCTGTTAGTACTTTGAAAGGTGTTTCCAGAACCAATTCCTCCTCTGTTTCTTTGAGAAAAGTGCTGGTGGTGGTTCAGTTTAGTTTTGCTGTATTGTTGATAACAGGAACCATTGTAATTTACAAACAATTACAGTTCCTAAAAAACAGACCGGTTGGTTATGATAGCAGTGCACTGGTAGAAATGCCTCTGGAAGGGATGCTGTTTCAGAAGTATGAAGCATTTAAAAGTCGTTTATTGCAGTCGGGTGCGATTATTGCAATGTGTAAAACCACAGGCAGTATCTCCAGCCAAAATTCTGTAACCAGTGGTTTGGAATGGGACGGAATGTCTTCCGGTGATAAAAGTCTTGGATTTAACCAGATCATAACGACCAATGATTTTAGTCGGACCACGGGTGTTAAAATGCTGATGGGACGTGATTTTGATAAAGAAATCGCCTCCGACAGTGTAGGTATATTGTTAAACAGAAGTGCGATAAAGGCGATGAACCTTGGCGATCCCATTGGAAAAAAGGTACTGTATCTAGGGGTGAGGCGAACTATAATAGGTGTGTTTCAGGATATCATCTGGGCAAATCCAAGTAAAAAAGAAATGCCTATGGTGATCGGCTGGCTCTCTTCCGTTCCAAGTGTTATAACCATGAAGCTTAACCCTTCTATGAGTACAAAGGAAACCCTGACTCTGATTAACCGGATCAGTAAAGAAATGAATCCAGTTTATCCTGTGGAATTGAAGTTTGTTGATGCACTGTATCAGGCAAAATTTGAACAGGAGCGTATCTTGTCTGTACTTTCCAATCTATTTGGGGCACTTGCTATTTTTATATCTTGTCTGGGTTTGCTTGGGCTTTCAGCCTATAGTGCAGCATTACGTACCAAGGAAATTGGAATTAGAAAAGTATTGGGTGCAAGTCATTTTAGCATTGTTACGCTTTTAAGCTGGGACTTTGTGAAAATGGTGCTGTTTGCTGTTATAATCAGCTTGCCGGTAAGTTATATCATGATGGATAACTGGCTTTCCCGATTTGATTTTCATATTGAAATTAATGGATTTATGATGCTGTTTTCGGCAGCTATGATTGTTGGCGTTGCCTATTTTACCGTAAGTTTCCAAGCCATAAGAGCGGCATCTGCCGATCCCGCGACTGCGATCAAATATGAATGAGAGCTTTCATAAAGCGTTATATCTGCCTACTTTTGGCGACTATGATATTTAAGGTGAAGTCGATAACGTATAATACGTTGTGCTTGCATAAAGAGGTTGAAATCGTCCTTTTAGATGAGTGCAGTAACCAGCTTGTTTTGTCATCCGAATGTGGCGGGACAGAGATTAAAATTGAGTTGTCAGATCTGGATAGATCAATGCTGTGTTTAAAGGAAAATTTTACTTTTTTTAGTTTACCAGATCAGATCGTACTAAGACCTGGTAAGAGTATCAGAAGTAAAGGTATGCATGCTGAGCCTATTGTTCTGGACTTTCTTTCGGAATTGGATACAGAGCAACTGAATAAAACATTAAAGCTATTAATTCTTAGATGATCAGGCCAAAGTTTATAACATACATAGGAATACCTGTAATTTTGCATGTAAATAAAAAACAGTAAGATATTGGCCTGATTTTTTCATTGTAAGACAATGAACATTTAATTCAATGTCTTTAGTACTCCAAAATAGATTTTTTGTGTATTTTAACTAAAGATCTGTAGAGTACTGTATAATATGGAATACTTAACCAATACGTCCGAAGATTATTCACTGCAATCAAATCTGGTATTTGCAAATAAATTAATACACTTACTCGATGGCTATTATCATAGTGATATGAAAGTCTGTGTATTGAATGTTCTTGTTTCTGAACTCTGCAAACATACCAATTCGTCAGGGGTTGCAATATTTCATCATAAGGATGCTATACTGGATATCATTGCCCGACATCCAAATGAAGATTTGAATACTATTTCTTTCAATAGCAGGGTGATAGGGACTGAGGAGCAAGTCTGTGTCAAATGCGAGCAGGATATTGAACAAATCTCATTGGGCATTAAATATGCAAAAGAGATTTGCTGGACCGTATCTCTTATTGGAAAGAAGAACGATAATATAGAAAAGAAATGTGAACTACTCAGACTATGTATTCCTGTTTTAAGGAGTATGCTTGTAGATCAGGAACAACAAAGAAACAAAAATATAGAGCTAAACCGCAACCTCAGTAAAATGGTGAGTTTGCAATGTTTGATTGAGTCTCTGGACGATATTGTACTGGAGCTTAACGATCAGATGGTCATCAGAAGGGTATGGGTAAAGGATAAGACTAAATTATTCATTCCTCCAGAACAATTTATGAATAAGACCCTTAATGAAGTGTTTGGTGAATTTGGGAACAGATTTATTGATTGCATTGAAAAACTGATCCTTACAGGAGAAAGGCAGGAGTGTATATATCCTGATTTTGATCAAAAAAAGCATCATTGGTTTTGTGCTAAATTTCAAAGGATCGACACCGAACATGGAGAGGCAAGAATTGTTTGTGTTATAGAAGATATTACTTCCAAAAAGGACATGAGTGACCAGCTGGAGCAAAATGCGTTGGAATTGAGACGGATGAATCTGGAGCTCATTGAATCTAAAAACCTTGCCGAACAGATTGCCAGAAAAAGGACAGAAATCCTTTCGATTATGAGCCATGAAATCCGGACACCTTTAAATGGGATTATTGGTATCTGTAATTTGTTAAATCAATCGCTTTTTTCGGATCCGCAAACTATTGAATATATAGACCACTTGAATTTTTCTTCCAATCATCTTTTGCATCTGGTTAACGATATTCTGGATCTGGAGAAAATTGAAAGCCGTAAAATGGAATTGAATGAGAAAGAAACAGATTTAATTGCTCTGGTAAGGAATATAGGAAAACAGTTTACACCTAGGGCAGAGACCAAAGGTTTGAAACTGCATTTTTACCACGATGAGGGGATTCCAAAGTGTTTGATGATTGATGATTTGAGACTGAGCAGAATTTTAAATAATCTAATTGGAAATGCTATTAAATTTACAGACGCCGGAACGGTATCTGTTAGTTTAGAAAAGGTTAAACTGGATACAGAATGGGTGGGTATTCTTTTTAAGGTTTCTGATACCGGGATAGGAATTCCAGAACATCTTCATTATCTGGTGTTCGATAAATTTCATCAGGTGCAGCAGACTTCCCACAGGCAGCAAGAGGGTACGGGGCTTGGGTTGAGCATCACTAAAGGTTTGATTAATCTTTTTAAAAGTGAAATCTATTTAAAAAGTAAACCATTTGAGGGAACGACTTTCGAATTCCAGATTGATTTTAAAATAGGCGGGGTTTCTGCAGAAAAAACTACGGATATTATTCGGTTTGGCCATAGAAGTTTACCAAATTTTGATTTGCTCATTGTAGATGATAATCCCGTTAATTTATTGGTCGCATCGCATCAGTTGGATAGGTTTGGAATCAAGGCTGATCAGGCAAGTAGTGGTTATGCAGCTTTGAAAAGGATGGGGGAAAAGAATTTTGATGTTGTATTGGTGGACTTGCATATGCCAGGTATGGACGGTTATGAACTTTCTAAGAGAATTCAATTTGAATATCCCCAGACTAAGGTTATTGTTTTTACTGCGGATATTTTGGAGGAAGTACGAACCCGGTTAGGCCAAATCGGGATATTGCATATTTTGTCAAAGCCCTTTAAACCTGAAGAAATGCATGAATTGCTTTTAAGGGTATTGGAAGAGCAATAGGACTAGTCCTATTGCTCCTGATCGTAAGTGTAGGTCATGGTTTGACCAGCAATTTTTTTTGCCGTAATACGCTTGATGTGATCTTGATACAGACTGTGGTCTGTTGAAGATACCGCACTAAGGGCAGCTTTTTTATATTGTTCTTTCGCAGTTCGTAAATTTTGCTGCTCTTCTGCATATAAGCCCAGGTTTTCATAAATCTGAGCTTTATTTGCTCCGGGAACAGCTAACGCTTTCTCTGCAATTTGTTCCACCAGTTTGTGCATCTTAAGGGTTACTACCAATTTCAGGTAGTGTTCATACACATCCGGAAATTCAGGTTCCAGTTCTACACATTTTTGGTAATGGTAACCTGCGGTTTGGAAGTTCTTAAATTGATAATGGTAGAAGCAACCCAATTGATAATGTGCTCTTGCATAATCAGGTTCTGTATTGATGATTTCATTAAAATAATGAAGCGCCTTTGGCAGTTCGCCATAATTAAGCTCTTCTACGGCCTGCAGATACTTTTCTTCTACAGTGTATAAAATGTCCATAAGGATATATATTGTATTTTTTGTTAAGTCGTTTAATAGAGCTTAGCAAAGAATGATTAATGAATTAAATTTCAAAAGCTAGTCTATTTTTCAAATAGTGCGCTAATGACCTGGAAGAAATTTAAAGCTCATATCCAAGCCTACCAGCCGGGAAAGCGGGCTAATGTGACTCTGATGGATATGTTTGATGCGTAGCATGATCGTATTTTTTACAAATATATAGATTTTTGCAGATATGTTTAAATTATCTGTTTCTTCTTTAAGAATCTGGATGTTTATTCGCTTTTAGTATAAAGGATATAAA
>NZ_QAIL01000583.1:0-337 GCF_003061025.1 Pedobacter sp. HMWF019
GAATTACGCAAGATTCTGTTCTTATTCAATTTGAATATTCGGATATTAAGAGTCTCAATCAAAAATAATTCTTTAAACCTGAACGACCGGCCATCATGATACGCATCAAATGGAACTTTAGCCATCTGCAGTTGCTTTTATTTCTTGTATTATTACAACTACCTGCATATGCCCAAAAAGAGGTTCATTTCAGTAATTTAACCCTGGAAAATGGGCTCTCACAAAATTCGGTGCTTGCCATTTGTCAGGACAATCAACAATTTCTCTGGTTTGGAACAAAACACGGTCTTAACCGATATGATGGGTATCAATTTAAGATCTATAGAAATATACCTGC
>NZ_QAIL01000583.1:359-18846 GCF_003061025.1 Pedobacter sp. HMWF019
TACCTATATTGATTCCAAAGGCGACCTCTGGATAGGCACAAGCAAAGGCTTAAACAAGTACGATCGTCAAAAAGATAGTTTCACGCGTTTTCTGACCAATTCAAAAGATAAAACGGCCATTAGCAACAATTCCATAGAGTATATTTATGAAGATAGGAACAAGAATCTTTGGATTGGTACCTATAAAGGGCTGAATAAACTGGATAGAAAAACAAATACCTTTAAACTGTATTCCTTTAAGGATACCCTGGCTCACCCTAACCAAAATTCAATAACCGCTATTTTGATGGATCAACATGGATTTCTCTGGGTAGGCAGCACAGATGGTCTGATGAAGGTTCATTTTGAGAATGGCCATATGCAGTACCAGCTCTTCCAAAATCAGCAGGGCAAAGCAAACAGCATCAGTTCAAGCTATATCACCAGTATTGCAATGGATGCCCGGCAAAACATCTGGATCGGAACAGATAATGGGATCAATCTCTATCAAGAAAATGATCAGTCTTTCACTTCCTTTACCCATAGCAATAAGGACAAAAACTCTATTGTTCACAACGACATCCGTACAATTGCACTTAGAAATGATGGCATGTTGTGGATTGGTACCCAGGAAGGTTTAAGTATATTGAATCCTGTAACTAAAAGTTTCACGAATTACCAGCATGATCCTGAGCTCAAATCGAGTATTGCCCAAAACTCTGTTCACAGTATTTTTCAGGACGTGAGTGGAACCATGTGGATAGGGACCTATTATGGAGGCGTCAATTTTGCTTATCCCTATTCTACAGCATTTAACGTGCAGCAGAACAACAAACAGCATTCCAGTCTGAGCAGTAATGTGATCAGTTCCATTGTAGAAGATGAACAGCACAACTTATGGATTGGAACGGAAGGTGGCGGGCTAAATTATTACAACCGCTCTACTCAAACTTATACCCATTATAAGAATAAACCTACAGACAACAGCAGTTTAACCTCTAACCTTGTCAAAACAATCTACAGAAATAAAAAAGGCAATCTTTTGATTGGTACCCACCATGGCGGATTAAATTTCTTTGACCCCGTTACAAAGAACTTCAGACACATTGTTAATGTAAGGAATTATAAAAATGATATTGGAACAGCAGAAATTATTGCTATTAACGAGGATAGCTATGGGAATACCTGGATCGGCTCTTTAGATGGACTGAACCTGCTGAAAAAAGTAAATGGACGATATGCAGAACACACGGTCAAAAGCACCGTAGAAAAAAGTCTGAAAAACAAAAGCATACAGGTCCTGTTTGAAGACCAGCAAAGAAAATTATGGATAGGCACTGTAGCCGGATTGCACCGGTATGATCCTCAAACCGGAAAACTGAGTTATTTTCTAAAAAAACCTATAGACAGCAATCGCTTACAGTCAGACTACATAAATTGTATCGCCCAAAGCACAAAAGGTGATCTATGGATAGGAACTCATTTTGAAGGCATAAGCCGCTACAACCCAAAAACGAATCATTTTAAAACGTATACAGAAAAAGAGGGGTTATCAAACAACAATGTACTGGGAATCATAGAAGATGAAAACGGCAATTTATGGATCAGTACAGATAATGGTCTATCTAAACTAGACCCCAGAACAGGAAAATTCAGAAACTATACCAGAAGTGACGGTCTGGCCGGAAATGAATTCAATGTCAGGTCCTTTTTTAAAGACAGTAAAGGTGAGTTCTATTTTGGAGGCTATAATGGGCTAACCACCTTTTTTCCAGATCAGATAGAAATCAATACATCCACTGCGCCTATTGTATTTACAGGATTAAAATTATTCAATCAACCAGTCGAAGTCAACGGCCCCGACAAATTACTGAAAGAAGACATCAACAGCCAGAAAGAAATCATTTTTGCCCACGATCAGAACCATTTCACTATTGGTTTTGCACTCTTAAACTATATTAAATCAGATAAAAACAGATATACCTATAAATTGGGCGGCTATGAAAAGGACTGGACCTATATTCATACACCCAGTGCAACCTATACCAACCTCCCTCCTGGAGAATATGTATTTACGGTCAAAGGCATAAACAATGATGGTATCCCTGGCAAGGGATCTGTAAGCATAAAAATAAAGATCCGCCCGCCCATATGGGCCAGTTGGTGGGCTTACTGTGCTTATCTGCTCATCTTTTCTGTGATACTATTCCTGGTGGTCAGGTACCTTTTCATTAAGGCCTTATTAAAACGATCTGTAGATTTGCAACAAATGAAGCTGGATTTTTTCACCAATATTTCTCACGAAATACGCACCCCGCTAACTTTGATTCTCACCCCTCTTGAAAATCTGCTAAAGAACACACAGGATAATCTGGAGATCAGCAGACAGATCATTCCTATAAAGAACAATGCAGATCGTTTAATGCGGCTGATTACCGAGCTGATGGATTTCAGAAAAGCAGAAACCGGCCATTTGAAATTATACGTTAGCGCGGATGATATCATTATTTTTTGCAAAGAGATTTTCCTCGCCTTCCAGCATGTAGCTATAGAAAAGAACATCACATACAATTTTGAATCCTCAAAAGATTCCATAGAGATCTTTTTTGACAGAAAGCACCTCGAAAAGGTATTGTTTAATCTGTTGAGCAATGCCTTTAAATTTACAAAGGACAATGGCACCATCACACTAAGGATAATTGAGCATAAAGACGAGGTCGAAATTCAGGTTCATGATAACGGTGGTGGCATTTCCTATGAGAACCAGAACAAGCTTTTCAGTAGTTTCTTCCAGGTGGATGACCGTGGCTCCAGTCATATTGGGTCGGGCATTGGACTCGCACTTTCCAAGAGCATTGTAGAAGCACATCATGGTTCAATAGACATTGAGAGCATTCCTGCCACAGCACATACCCCTGGCGATACGTGTTTTACAGTTAAATTAAAAAAAGGAAAAACACATTTCAAATCTGAAGAATTTGCAGTGACCAGGGAAACTCACCCCATTTTTAATGCCGATTTAAGTAATAACCTGATCTCAACAGAGGAAGACCGCAAAAAAGATATCCCTAACAAAGAACATATCCTGATCATAGAAGACAATGCAGAAATCAGACAACTGCTTACCGGATCTGTCGGTCTGTCTTACCAGGTAAGTGAAAGCATTGATGGCTTAAAAGGCTGGGAAACCGCAATAGAACTCTTGCCGGATTTGATCATTTGTGATGTGATGATGCCCGTCATGGACGGTTTGGAACTCTGCAGAAAACTCAAGACCGATGAAAGGACAAGCCATATCCCTGTCATCTTGCTCACTGCCAGGTCCTCCCACATTCATCAGGTAACCGGACTGGAAACTGGCGCCGATGCCTATATCATGAAGCCATTCAGCATGGAACTCTTGGAACTGAACATTAAAAACCTCATCCATTCAAGAGACCTGATGCGCATAAAATATGGGCAGCAGATCACCCTGCAACCACAGAACATCCAGATTGGATCAACAGACCAGGCTTTCATTACAAAAGTGATTCGATATATAGAAGCACACATGTCTGAGCAAAGTTTTGGAGTGCCAGACCTGGCTTCAGAAACCGGTATGAGCCAGCCGGTCCTGTATAAAAAGATCAGGGCAATCACAGATCTGTCTGTAAACGACTTTATCAAATCCATACGTTTAAAAAGAGCGGTACAGCTTTTAGAGCAAAAAAACTATACCATTTCAGAAATCTCTTATCTGATCGGATTTAACGACCCTAAATATTTCAGCAGGGAATTCAAAAAACAATATGAAAAGACACCACGCGAATTTATAAACGAGCTAAAAAACAACAACCTATAAATACCATTTTTTATACCGGGCTAAGGCTTCCAGAAAATAATAGTCTGCATAAGTTAAGGGAACATCTACTTCAGATTTCAAAGGTAATGCGCCTACACTGTGCAATAATAAAAATCCACCGTTTTCTCCCGGTTTCGAGCGGTATTGAGCCGAAGACAGAGAGACAACCATTTTTCTAGCGGCAGAAACGAACCTGTTTTTGCTTTTTCCAGTAGAATATTGCCCCAGTTCCAGCAAAGCCGATGAAATGATAGCTCCTGCAGAGACATCCCTGTAAGTATCCGGAATACCTGGTGCATTAAAATCCCAGTAAGGAATTCCATCAGCAGGCAAATTTGGATGGTTCAATATAAAATCAGCAATATGCATGGCTTGGTCCAGGTATTTTTGATCCTTTGTAAAACGATACATCATGGTATAGCCATACAAAGCCCAGCCCTGGCCCCTGCTCCAGGCAGATTCATCTGCAGCCCCCTGTGCTGTTCCCCTTCTGATCACTTTTCCAGTCAACATATCGTAATCTACCACATGATAAGAACTGTAATCAGATCTGAAATGGTTCTTCAGGGTTTTGTTCGCATGAGAAACCGCAATCTGTTTATACTTTGAGTCGCCACCGTGCGCACTAGCCCAGAGCAACAGCTCCAGGTTCATCATGTTGTCAATAATCACAGGCCCTTTCCAGGTTTTACTGGAATTCCAGGATTGAATGACCCCTGCAGCAGGGCAATATCTGGTTGCAAGTGAGCTCGCCGAGGTGTCAATTACCGCTTTGTATTTCTCCTCCTTCAAAATCCTGTATGCATTTCCAAAGCTGCAAAACATCATAAAACCCAAATCATGGTTACCCGTATAGTGTTTCTCTTTCTCGAGTATAGACAGTCGCCTTTTGCTTTCCGCTAAGATTGCTGTATCTCCCGTATATTCGTAAATATAGAGTAATGAACCTGGGTAAAAACCACTGCACCACCACTTTGTATCACTGGTTTCTATCTTTCCGCTTTTAGCATAGTAGGTTTTCGGCATCACTTCAGCAGGAACATTTTTAGCCAGCACTTTATATTGGTCTTCAGCAAAATGAAACTGATCGTCGATAAGCTGTTTCATTTGAACTTTATTTTGAGCCATTAGATAGGGTTGGCCAACAAATAAAAGAAAGAAAAGATAGATCGTGTTCTTCATATATTCAAAACTATTTGATTACGGTTTCAAAAGAGAAGAAAAATCTAAAAAAAAGGATAGACAAATGAAAAGCTTAATGTTATTTCCCTTATAATTGCAATCCTGATCTAAAAATTAGCATTCTTGATGAAACAGTTGCTCAAAGCACATTTTGAAAAAATAGTTCCCATTTCAGATGAAGTATTTGACTACGTTTTTTCACATTTCACTTATCGGAAATTCAAAAAACATCAATACCTGGTTCAGCAGGACAACAAAATAGACAATGAATTTTGGGTAATTAAGGGTTTACTGAAGTCATTTTATATTGATGAAAACGGACGGGAACATATTCTGCAGTTTGCCATGGAAGACTGGTGGATCTCTGACTACCATGCGCTGGTTAATAAAACCCCGGCTACCTTAAACATTGATTGCATTGAAGATTGCGAGGTCTTTATATTGTCTTATGAAAACCGGGAAAAACTTTGCCGGGAAATTCACGAGATCTCTAATTTCTTTCTTAAAAAAACTGGTGGTGGCTATATTGCATTACAGCAACGGATCCGGCTTCTGCTCTTTAAAAACCCTCAGGAACGATATGATCGTTTACTGCAATTAAACTCTTCCCTCCTGCAGCGCATCCCTAAAACATTACTGGCTTCGTATCTGGGTGTTTCGCGTGAAAGTCTCAGCAGGCTCAATCATTAAGGATGTGATCCAGATCACAGTTTTTTTGTGTGTTCACTCAACTGCTATTTCTGCATACCTGTTTAACTTTGATCAACAAAATCAAACAAAGATTGTAGTATAGTTAAATAAAAATAAACATGCAGAATTTCGAATTTAAGAATCCTACCAAAATCCTTTTTGGAAAAGGACAGATTGAAAATCTTGGAAAAGAAATACCTAAAGGCGCAAAAGTATTGATGCTATATGGTGGCGGAAGTATCAAAAAGAACGGCGTTTACGAACAGGTTAAACAAGGCCTGAATGGCTTTGAATATCTGGAATTCAGTGGTATTCCTGCTAATCCGGAATATGAGGTTTTAATGCAGGCGCTAAAGATCATAAAAGAAGAAAACATTACCTTTTTACTGGCTGTCGGTGGAGGATCAGTTATAGATGGCACAAAATTCCTGTCTTCAGCGGCGCTGTATACTGGTACCGAACCTTGGGACATCCTCAGAAAAAGCATCAGAACAGAAAAAGGAATGCCGTTCGGAGCAGTTTTAACCCTCCCTGCAACAGGATCGGAAATGAATTCCGGAGCAGTGATTACCCGCGCAGAGACACAGGAAAAACTTGGAATGGGTGGCCCGGGATTATTTCCGGAATTTTCCATCCTCGACCCTCAGGTAGTAGCCTCTATTCCCAAACGCCAGCTGGCCAATGGAATAACAGATGCTTTTACCCACGTCCTGGAACAATACATGACTTATCCGGTACAAGCTTACCTTCAGGACCGCTTTGCAGAAAGCATTTTGCAAACACTGATAGAAATTGCACCCAGAGTAATTAAAGATCCGGCTGACTACGAAGCCGCAGCGAACTTTATGTGGTGCTGTACCATGGCCTTAAATGGTTTAATTCAAAAAGGCGTTCCGGGCGACTGGGCCATACATGCTATGGGACATGAGCTTACTGCACTTTACGGGATTGACCACGCCAGGACACTCGCGGTGATCGCACCAAGTCACTATCGTTATTTCCTGAAATCCAAAAAAGAAAAACTAGCCCAATATGGTGCCCGGGTTTGGGGAGTTAAAGGAGCAACAACCGAAGAAATTGCCAAGGCAGCCATCGCTAAAACCGAAGATTTTTTCCACTCACTCGATATCAATACCAAACTCTCTGAATATACCGATCAATACCAGGGCACTGCAGAGAAAATAGCCAAACGCTTCACCGACCGTAGCTGGATGGGATTAGGAGAACACAAAACGCTTACACCTTCAGACGCAGAGAAAATTGTAGAAATGAGTTACTAAATAGATCCATCATATAAAATATAAATGAAAATAATTATGAAAATACTGATTGTCTTAACATCACACAGCGACCTGGGCAATACAGGCGAAAAAACAGGCTTCTGGGTAGAAGAATTTGCTGCCCCCTATTATGTACTGGCCGATGCTGGTGCAGAGCTCACCATTGCGTCACCAAAAGGTGGCCAACCTCCTATTGATCCCAAAAGTGAATTGCCCGACTTTCAAACAGCTGCAACACATAGATTTGACAAGGATCAGGCATTAAAAGAAAAACTAGCCCATAGCGTAAAACTAAGCGAAGTAAAAGCAGAAGATTATGATGCCGTTTTCTATCCGGGCGGCCACGGGCCGCTTTGGGATCTTGCAAATGACACCAATTCTATCCAGCTTATTGAAGCTTTCAACCATCACGAAAAACCAATTGCCTTTGTATGCCACGCTCCCGGTGTATTAATCAAAGTAAAAGGAACTAATGGCGATCCTTTAGTTAAAGGAAAACAAGTAACGGGTTTCTCCAACAGCGAAGAAGCTGCCGTTCAACTAACAGATGTAGTACCATTTTTAGTTGAAGATGAACTGCAAAAACTTGGCGGTACTTATAGCAAAGGAGCAGATTGGGGATCTTATGTTCTAAAAGACGGTCTGCTGATTACCGGACAAAATCCAGCTTCATCAGAAGAAGCAGCAAAGGAGCTGTTAAAAGTCCTGAAAAAATAAACATACCCACTAAAATAAGCCGGACTTGATGAAGGTCTGGCTTATTTCAATTTCAGTACAAGCTCCTTCACCTTCTGATTACGCATAATTTCAATAACAACAGAAGATTTTCGCTTCTGCAACTCAATTACCTCCTGTAAATCCTGTACAGTGACCATCTCCTTACCGGCCGCAGCCCGGATCACATCCTTATCCTGAAGACCAGATTGAGAAAGCAAACTATTTTTGCCGGTCCGAACGATAATTACGCCCTTCTCATCAGGAAGCCCATATACAGATCGGTCTCCTAACCCATTCACCGATTTAATTTCCCCTCCGAGAAATGGAACAACGGCGAACCCATCAGCAGAACCTGAGGTCTGTAAAAGCGGAGAAATTTCCGCCTGTAGAGCAATTTTCTTTAATGATGCTTTCTGAACACCAAACTGATTCATAGGTATATTCTTGAAACCTACAACCAGTGCAGGCGAATTCGGCATTAAAGTATAATCTCCCCTATCTGCATTTTTAAACTTCACATCTCCCCAAATACTATGCTTGTCCGTACCTGAATTTTGTGCCATACCGAGATCCGCTGCATTAAAAAACACATTGTAATCTATCCTTTTGCCCCAATCCTTAATCCGGATTGGAAAGTAATTTTTCGTCACAATATTGCGTTCAAACACATCTCCGCTATTTTCAAACCATACATGCGGATGGAAAGAATTATTGATAATAATGTTGTTTTCTACAACCCGGTAAAAGCCTTCCCGTAATTTTAAACCTCCATTTAAACATACATTGTTGTAAATACGGTAATTCGAAGAACCATCATCCAGATCAATATCCCATCCATGATCGCACCGGAAACGATTGTTATGAATCAACACTGGCTTTCTCGCATCAAGCAGTATCAATTCCGGATGTGCTTTAACAATACTATCCATATACCCTCTGTCAGGATTCCAGAAACGATCCCTTCCCCAGGAATTAAATGCCCCATGGTCTCCAGTTTCCTGAACCGTATTAAACACGTCATTAAAAGCAATGACATGCCCTCCCCAGCAACCATCGCCAATATTAATTCCAGCTCTCGGCGTATTGTAAATGCTGTTATGACTGACCGTAATTGAAGAAGATATATCAATTTCCACTCCGGTCGCTTGCTTTTCAATTTCGCCTAAGTGATGAAGCAGATTGTTCTCAACCACACAATCCTGCGGATAATCTTGGTTAAGCGGGCCAGGTGTTTTGTCAATTTTATCATAAGTCAGTGATTCATTATAATTAAAAAGCGGAGAACGCACTGCACTTTTATTTCCTACAAAACACACTGCACTCGCACCTATATGAGCTACATAACAACCTGTAACACTGTCTCTCAGATTATAATTACTCAACATAATGGCATTTCCACCCAAACCTGTAAAACTACAATTCGTTATTTTACAATTCGAGGTTCCATCAAAAAGAACTGCACCACCACGATATATCGTCCAGTCGCTCCTCAGCAAGTGCTCCTTGGTATCCATAAAGCTGCGTTCATTATGCTCAAAAGCTAATCCTTTTAATTCCACATTTTGAACAGGCTGCGATAAACTCCCTTTTAATTCGATACTGTTTTTAAGATTTGACACCTGCACAAGCGCTATTTTCAAATTCACATTGCCACCAGGATAATAAAACACCGTTTCATTTTTTCTATCCAGATACCACTCTCCGGGATAGTCCAGCTCCTCCATAATATTCTCTACAAAGCGGTACTGTTTGTGCATCTCAGAGGGCCTGTTGTTTTGCCACCCACCTTCCAGACTTAATTTTCCATTTTCATCTTTACCTGTAATCAGATAATCCCAGCTGCCCCATTCTCCGGCATGTAAAGCATGAACATATCCTCCGGTAGGATTTTTCCAACCCTGTACTTTTTTTGCATCAATAGCATCGCTCGCCGTACCATTAAAAACCCTTGCTTTTGGATCGTAATTTGGATATCTGGCCATTTGCTGCACCATCCCGTTGATATAAAGACGCTCAAATACAATACCCGCAGGTACCTTCGCTTTATATATCCCGTCCCGAAAAGGTTCCCAATTCAGATCGAGCTTCCGGCCCGCACTGATCACCACCTTTTCCTGTGCATAACTTTCCATCTTTAAAGACCTGCACTTCAAGTCATTTGAATTCAAAAGAATGGCCTTATCCAAATAATAAGTTCCAGACCTCAATAAAATCCTCACATCCATACTTTTAAGGCCTTGACAGACAAATAAAGCTTTAGATAAAGATTTGTATGGAGATTGTATAGTGCCAGAATTATGATCACTCCCATTTACCGAAACAAACACTTCCTTAAGCTGTTTTGGAACTTCAGATTTCGCCCAGGCAGCAGACAATATAAAAACAAACACTAAAAAATAACGCACCATAAATTATAAATATATTCTATAGGCATGAAGGTCTGCAATTCGGGTGAATTTAAACTACTCTATTTTGGCAAAACAGTATGCGATATAAAAAAATAAGCCGCCCCCGATGACTATCGGGAAGCAGCTTACAATTTGGAGCGGGCAATTCGTCTAGTATTTCAGCTGAATGGTCACTTCCCAAACACCATCTTTAAGAATGGCCATATCAAACCAGTAATTAAAATAAGCACCGTTAACATCCCCATTGTTGTACATGTCTATTCTGAGCACCTGACCTGCAACAAATGGGAGCGGGAAGCCAGCAATTTCCAGCTCCAGACGGTCTGGCAATTCTTTATATACTGTTGGATTCCCTAACCCAAGATTATGCCAGTCCTTTAAATCCGACGGCGCTGGTGGAGAGGCATAGTCATAACCAAGCAGTTTCTTTGGATCAATTGGTGTTCCATCATTTTTAAGGGTATACACAGTGATCTTATTCCCTGTATTCTGAAGCCTCTTAAAAGTAACCGTTATAGATTTCAGGTTTCCATCCACACCTTGAAAACGATAAAAATAAGGCGCAGAATAAGAAACATTAATGGTCAAGGCGCTTTTAATCACTCTTTCTTCCGCACTATTTTTCACTTTCACATCAATGATATATTTTCCTTTGGTAAGCTGTAAACTATCCGTCGCCTCCGGATAAATTATAATATTTCCGTTTGCTGGATTGATATCAATTGCAGGTCTGTTCACCTTTGTACGTTTGGCATCCAGTTCCTTATTCGTTTTCTCTTTTCCCGTATATTCAGCCTGCCAAAAATAAGTATCCACTTTATAATTCATTACTTTGGTTGCTAAACTGCCATCAGCATTGTGTATGGCATCTATACTAAATTCCAATGGCTTCGTGGATTCATCAGTATTCATAGCCCCAGATTGGATTAAACTGGCACCCACAGATACATTTATAGACGGATTGGTATACTTCAGAGCCGGGCTTAAAAACCCATCTTTATTGTCCTTTTTGCAAGCGCATAAAAATAAGGCAAAAGACAAAAGACAAAGGGCATATATTTTCATTAAAGTCTTCATTATGTTTAAATTAAATGTTAATTATCTGTTTCCCTGTAATATTTCTGTTTTAGACCTAGACCAAAATTCGATCCTGGAGACAGTACATGAATTCTTGCATTTGCTGTGATCAGATTATGAGTCTGTATACTGCCCGTATAATTCACCGAGTCAACTTTTTTAATCTTTCTATGCTCATATTCCATGTAGTAGGCAGATGTCTGAACAGAACTTCCTGGCTGTACTCCTCCCCCTTTTCCATATACATTAATGCTATCTCCATTATTATCTTTATAGGTCCGAAGCTTATCACCAACAGCCTGTTCCAGCGTTATTTTATATCCCGGAATGATCAATCTGTTTAATAACATTTTCAACGTATCCACCCCTATTTTGGCCAATGGCCGAGGCGCTTGCTTGTCACTTGGCGTAAACCTTCTCTGGAAACGCATAATAGCCTCATTAGGAGCGGCATAAAGCGTAATATTATTCTGGTTGATCAACCCTTTTGTATTGGTCAGGGTAATGATCTTTACCAGAGAATCAAACACATGATTCGGCCTGCTGGCCAGAAAATCATAAGTAGTCATGTTCTTTTCGGCTTCCGATTGCTGAGAAAGACCACCATCTATAAAATATTCGTTCTTTTTGCAAGCTGAAATGGCCAGACTAGTCGCAAAGGCTAACAAAAAGAAGTTTTTAAATGAACTATGTTTCATATTAATTCTATTTATCAATTAAATTATTGAACAGCTATTTCCAGAAGTCATTCTGAGTAATTACAAAATTGCTTTTCGCAATAATCGTTTGATTGATAGGCAGTAACCAGGCCCCCTTGTCATACCAGTCTGAACTGGTGATCAAAGAATTTTTAGCGAGCTTCCTTGTCCTAACCAGGTCAAAGAAATATTGTCCTTCCCCAATCAGCTCCTTTTTACGTTCCAGCAGAATGGTGTCCTGGAGATCTCCACCGCCCTTGTAGGATTGTGCTTTTGCCCTTCCCCTTACTGCATTCAACAAATCAATCGCTTCTGCTGTCCTTCCAAGTGTAGGTGTGGCCAGTGCCTCGGCCCTTAAAAGCATAATATCAGGTAACCTGGTAATAATAATATTAGATTCATTAATATTTTGTGATGTAGTATCCCCTTTTAGTTGAAGGGTCCTGTATTTTCCAAAATAAAAACGGTTATCCTTGAGCTTATCATTTTTATAATATTCTTTAATAAACCAGGTGAATCTTCTTGCATCAACCGTTTTTTCAGGAAACATTTCGTATAGCTGATCTCTTGTTGGACAAAGCAAGAACTGTTCTGTTCCCCCACCTCCATCCGAGCCATCAGTATACCAAGGCCTTCCAAGCGTACGATTAAATACCCTGTTTTTCTGCACTTCTCTTAGATTTGCATCAAAATTCAATTCGAAAATACCTTCCGATGATTTACCAACAAAAATGCTGATCAGATTGGTTGTATCTGTAACCAGCTTATATTGTCCACGTGTAATCACACTATCACATAATTTCTCGCAAGAAGCGTAATCATGTGTCCAGCCCATCACGTGCGCTTTAATGGCCCAGGCAGCACCTTTTGTTGCACGTATGGCTTTATCACCCGTACCATAATCAATTTTCAAATTGGCAATGGCAACATCCAGATCCGCGTTGATTTGCTTAACTACATCAGCCTGAGACGATCTGGCCAGGTTATCAAAATCAACACTTTTCAAATTGATAGGCACATCCCCCCAAAAACGCAATAAGTAAAAATAGCTCAGCCCTCTAACGAAACTGGCCTCTCCGATATGCTTTTTTCTGATATCTGCATCGTAAGAAGATATAGCAGGAATTTTCGCTAAAATCAAGTTACACTGTGCAATAACCCGATAAAATCCAGACCAATCTCCTCCTCCATTATTGATAAGTTGAGCCGAAGTATTGGTTGCAATCAATGTTTCCGGCCTCACGTTTACACTCTGAGAATAACTTGAGAATACATTCGCTCTCATATCTCCCATTAGGAATACTTTATCAGGCACTACTGCACGTAAGAACGCGTAAGCCCCGGCTAGCGCTTTATCAACATCAGCTGGAGTTGTAATTGCATTCGCATCGGTAGGAATATCAATAACATCCGGATTTAAAATCTTTTTGCAGGAAAACAACAGCAAAAAAGATACTAAAGCAATATAAATTAGTTTAGATTTTCGATTAATTAATCTGTTCATCTCTTTAAAATTCAAAGTTAAAACCTAAGTTAAATTTGTATGGGATCGGGTATCCATTCCCCTGATCATAACCATAGTAATCCACATTTTCAGGATCAGTGCCCGTGTAAGAGGTAATAATAAACACATTGTTCATTCCTCCGTATACCCTCAATCTTCTAATATTTAATTTCTTCAATATTTTAGGAGAAAAATCATAACTCAAGGTCACATTGTTCAAACGGACAAAACTTCCGTTTTCCAAAAACAGATCTGTATTGGTATCATAATTTCCAATAAAGTCATAACTTGAAGTTGCATAGTAGCGCCAAGGATTCAGTACCGGGTATTTGGCATTGGTATGGGTCGGCGTCCATATATCAAGATCTGAAACATCAAGCAGGTTTCTCTGTCCGCCAGGATAATTAACATTCTGACTAGCTGTCCAGCTTACTGCTTTAATCCGATCTGCCAATACCTGATTATACACTTTGGCACCAAATGAATAATTAAAGAAAAGATCCAGCTGCAAATGCGAGTTATCTTTGAATTTATAACTAAATGAATGGGACAAACTACCTGTCACCTTTGGATTGGGATCTCCTGCATATACTTTATCTGATACTCCGCGGACATCAATTACACCATCTCCATTCACATCTTGTAATCTGATATCACCAGCATGGTATGGATCTTGGGAGGTGAATCCACTTCCATTAGGATAGAGTTTCTTCCCTGTATATTTATTGACAGGAACCGACGCATCATCCGGATAAACCCCCAGATAGTGCAGCAAATAAAATCCATTTAAAGGACGGCCGATCTGCAAATACGGTGCTCCCCCCAGATAACCACCCCTTGTGATGCTTCTTCCAAAATCCGGAAGCTTGGTCAATACGTTTTTATTTGTTCCGGCAATAAACGTTACGGAATATTGAAAGTCTTTTTCAGGAGCGGTGATGTAACCCGTGATAGAAGCTTCAAAACCAGTATTTCTTACTGCTCCACTATTAATATATCTTAAAGAATAACCGCTGGTACTGTTTACCTGATCAGGAAAAAGGAAACCATCTTTGGTTTTATTATAATAGTCCAGCGACATGGTCAAACGGCTCTTAAAAAACTCAAGATCTGCTCCGACGCCGTATTCTTTGGAGGTTTGCCAGGTCAGATCAGGCAAGGGCACTCCGTTTCCACCATCGTAATTGGGGTAAAGGATCGGAACACCCCCGTAGGTTGCATTATTACCTGCCCCTCCTGGGTTATCCTTAGTGCCTATTGCACCTGTGCTGTAAGCACCTTGTGCCAGATAATTATCCTGGTATTGCTCTCCCGATTTTCCCATACTTGCCCTCAGTTTACCAAAGTTGAACCAGTCGCCTATGTTCTTGCTGAAAAAGTCTTCTTTTGTAAATACCCATCCTGCAGAAAGAGAAGGAAAATATCCCCACTGCTTGTCCTTACCAAATTTGGAAGAAGCGTCTGCTCTGATAACTCCCTGAATCAGATATTTCTTCTCATAATTGTAAGAAAGCCTCGAATAATAGGAAAGCAAGCCATATTTGATGTTATGAGTAGACAAGGTCAGATTAGACTGAGGATAACCCTGTATAACCTGCTGGGCATCACTCGGCCCGCCATAAGCAGAACCAAATATATTATCGTTCTGACTTGTATTGATTGTATTACCAGCCATAAAGTCAAAAGCATGCTTATCATTGAAAACATGGTGTAACCTGATAAAGGTTTCACTAAGCAGGTTTACATTTTCTTTGGAATAATAAGACGCTGCTGTACCAAGATTTCCGGTTGTAGCAGAGGGTGAAAATGTACGTGTACGATAAAACTCATAATTTGCAGATGCCCTGGAGGTAATGTTTAGAAATTTAAAAACATCATAACTTGCTTCCAATTGACCGAGCACCCTTCTGGTCAGGTCAATATTAACCCCTTTATTATAAGATTCAAGAAAGGCATCAAAAAAACCACTGTTTGGACTTGGAAGAAAAGAAGAAGAAAAATTATTACCAATAACCGCAGCATTATAAGTATCCCCTCTTTTTTGACTGGCATCCGTTTGGCTAAGATTGGCCCGGCCTGTAATGGTCAATTTAGGCGTAGGATTAAATACACCCGAATAAGTCAAAGAATATCTTGTAAACCCGGATCCCAATACTATTCCCCTCTCATCATAATAATCCGCTCCGATTCTATAACTTGAATTCTCATTCGCGCCTCCGATTCCGAGGTTCACATTCTTTATGTTTCCACTTTTAAAGTACAATTTTTGCCAATCTGTATTGTTGTTGTAAAAACTATTTAAACTATCAGATAGCGCAATTGGAATATCAGTATACCCACCCCCAATTTTAGAGGCTTTAAACTGATTATACAAATTGATTTTGAAATCACGTTCTGCTTTACCACCCAACGTTTTACGCAGTGCAGGGAAATATGTTAATCCAAATTGAGAGTTTAAGCTCACAATTGGTTTACCGATCTTACCCCTTTTTGTGTTGATCACAATAACGCCATTTGCACCTCTTGACCCGTAAATTGCAGTTGCAGCTGCATCCTTCAATACATCTACCGACTCCACATCAAAAGGACTGAAACCAGAAAGCACACTGGTAATCGCCTGCCTTGGATCAGATGGATTAAAAACATCTTGCTCCAGCGGAACACCATCAATGATAAATAAAGGAGTACTCACCACATTAGAATTAGCCGAATTAGAAAAGGCAGCGATCCCACGTAACTGAACATTGCTTCTTCCCCCTGGCATTCCAGAATTATTTTGCACCAATAGTCCAGGCACAAGACCTTGCAATAAACCTTCTATAGATGCACTCGGCTTATTCTGCAACTGGGTCCCCTTTACAGTAGCAAGTGAGGAAGTCGTTTCTCTTTTACTTTGGGTACCATAACCAATTACAACAATATCCTGTAGTTGTGACCGATCTTCTTCAAGCAAAACACTTAAAGTTTGGGCACCTTTTACTGCAACCTCCTTTCTTTTATATCCAATAAAAGTAAAAACAAGGATATCCCCTTCATTTGCATCAAGGCTAAAGTTCCCGTCCCGATCAGTCACACGAACAATATTTTTGTCTTTTATTCTTACAGTTACACCTGGAATAGGGAGTCCTTTAGCATCTATTACTTTACCTGTAATTTTTGTGAAGCTTAAATCGGCTTCTGGTATTGATTCCTCTTTTTCACGTACAATAATTACATTTTTATTGATCACATAAGTTAGAGACTGGCCTTCCAGGCATAAGTCAAGAACACTGTTCAACTGCACATTGCTTACTTGAATAGTTACCGGTTTTGTTTTTTTTATTTCCTGGGGGCTATACAAAAACGTATAGCCGCTTTGTTTTTTTATTTTGTTAAATAGCTGTTCAAGTGAAATCTTCTTTTCTGACAAAGAAATCTTTTGAGCAAACCCACTGGCACTTACCTGTAAAAATGCAGCAGTCATTAACACAACGGTTATTTTTATGCGCATGATAATCTGTTTTTTAATACGCAGCCGCCTTTGTTTGGACACAGGCCGGTAATGAATAATTTTATTCATACTTTTGTTTAGTTTGGATTGATAATAAATGGGCTTCGAAAATTCATTTGAATAGGTCCAGACAATACCGGGATGTGGTACCAAGCACTTCCCGGTTTATTATTCAGACCTCCTAGTGTTGAGTCGTTATTTCTTCATAGTCTTCGGTTTAGTTAGGTTTAGGGTTATATTAATTTAGGTTATTCTAATTTGCGATGACTGTAATTTTCTTTCCATTTACCTTGAAATGTACCAATCGGGTCAGTTCCAACGTTTTTAAAATCTCTGAGACATTGCTAAATTTGGATACCGAACCTGCCAGATCCTTATCTTTGCTGACGTTTCCCTCATAAATTACTTCTACATCGTACCACCTGGAAATCTTACGCATCACCGAAGGTATATTTTCATCATTAAATACAAAGAAACCATCCTTCCAAGCTGCAGCATCATTCACATCGACATGTTTAATGTTCACTTCTCCCTCACTAACCTGTGCCTGATCACCCGGAACAAGTACAACTGTTTTCCCATATTTAACAGTATGTATACGTACACTGCCCTCTACTAAAGTTGTCTTTGTATCTGTTTCGTCCATATAGCTGTTGACGTTAAAATGAGTGCCTAAAACTTCTACTGTTTGTTTTGTAGTACGTACCTGGAAAGGTTTGGCTTTATCCTTAGCTACTTCGAAATAGGCTTCTCCGGTGAGTTCAACAATACGCTCTTTATGGCTAAAAGCCAGTGGATAGCGCAAAGAAGAAGCTGCATTTAGCCAAACTTTGCTGCCATCAGGTAAATAAACAAGGTATTGTCCTCCAACAGGAGTTTGTATGGTATTGTAGAGGGAAGGTCCTAAATCTCCATCCTGCTCCTTTATTGAATAAACCAACTGCCCATCTGCACTTTTCACAATTTGTACGCCTTTTTCAGGAACTACTTGCCCCTTCTTCAGATCATTTAAATTAACCTTTGACCCATCTGCCAAAATCAGCATCGCCCTGTTTCCTCCCGGAGGAATGTCTGCTTCAAAATGCGCATTTACAATATGTTCTGAATTTTCATTTTTTTTGTAGTAAAAGAACAGACCAACAAAAGCAATAAGTAACAAAGAAGCGGCGGCTCCCATCACCCTCACATAACTTTTTCCAAGCCATTTTTTTCTCTCATTTACAAGTTTTCCCGCTCTCTCCATATTATCCAGTCCATCTTCTATTCTGGAAAGTAACACGGCATTTACAAACGGAGAACAAGGGACCTCTTCTGCTATATTTTCCCAGATATTTAAAACCTCGGTATATTCATCCAGATCAGTCCGATCCAACCAATAGTAAAGTTCCTTTAACTGCTGATCAGAATATTTTTCATTTGCAATCAATATTAAAATTTTCTTTACCTGCTGTAAATTCATTCGTCTGCTTGTTTAATACTAAGACAGGAAGAGTTTACAATTAGATACCCCCGATTAAAAAAAAATTATTTAAATATTTTCATGGATATACAAACAGCAAGAAAAGCGGTCAAATCTGCATGTACACGCAGATAATCCTTTACATAATGCGTCGCACTGTAC
>NZ_QAIL01000066.1 GCF_003061025.1 Pedobacter sp. HMWF019
TTATAGAGCAGGCAGCTGTTGGTGGAATGATGGAAATTGAAGCTGGTAATGACGCTCTGCAAAGATCGAAAAACCCAAAGATTAAGCAGCTTGCTCAGGTGATTGTAAATGACCATACTAAAGCCAATCAGGAACTGGACTCGATTGCAAGAAATAAGGGATTGAAACTTCCATCTGCCTATCCAATAGAAGAACAAAAACAGATCAGTGCCCTGAAGGAACTAAATGCTACTTCATTTGACCACAATTACCTCGGAATGATGGTTAAAGATCATATTTTGACTCTGGAGAAATTTAGGCTGGCTGCCAAATATGAAGATCCGGATATCAAAGCATTTGCACTTAAAACCATACCTGTTCTGGAAAGCCATTATGCTAAAGCAAATGCCTTGGATTCTTTATATATCAAACAGAAAGTGAACAATGGGGATGATCTATTAAATATCGATAAATCTTCAAAAAAACCTCATTAGTAAAATCTAGGAATGATACACAATATCATTAACCCGCTGATTCATTTTTGGGTCTTCGGGAAATCTTGTGAGGTAGAACTCTTCGTAATAAGCTTTAATAATCGCCGCCATGGGGGTTGCCAGTAATACACCCAATAGCCCGAAGGCAGCCCCCATGGCCAATAAAAGAAACAACAGGGATACAGGATGAATATTCATCGTTTTAGACCTTAGTTTGGGCATCAGAAAATCAGATACCAGTTCATTCATTAGTAAAAAGAAGACCAGGCACCAAAATGCTGTGCCAGGACTTACCGATAATGCAACAAGAGTAGGTGGGATGGCCATAATATAAAATCCAATTTTAGGGATAAGCTCTGAAAAAAAGGCAAGTGCCGCCCAAACAAGAGCGCCTGGTACATTTAAGAAACTCAAAACAGCAAAAACCAATACGGCCTGAACTAATCCTCCTATAAGATTGGATTTCATCCAGCCTCCTAACATAATAGAGGTATGTTGCAATGCTCTTTGAGCCTTTAGACGTTTCTCTGGCTCAAAAATAGAAAGGTACATTTCAACCACTGGCTTTGGATTGCTGACAAAGAAAATAATCATTGATATAAAAACTATGAATACAAAGACACCTCCAATTACACTGAAGGAAAAACTTCCAAGACCAATAATCGTTTTTCCCAAAGAGGGAATCGTTCCGGAAACCGCGCTGCCGTCTCCCTGAAGTTCTTTATTAAGCTCCGGGTATTTTTTTAATAAATGATTGAACTCATTTGATATGCTGTTCAAATAATCTGGAAGATTTCCTACAAGTGTATCTATTTGTTCGCCAATATGCGGAACTACCAGTACGCCAAGTAATGCGGTGACGATAAAGATGCTGCCTAAAATAATCAGAGAGGCAAGCCATCTTTTCATGCCTTTTTTTTCCAATTTTCCAACAGGCCGATTGATAATCAGACCAAGAACAATAGCGAAAAGGAATAAAATAACAATACTGATGACTTTATATAGGAACCACAGTAAAACTACCAGGCCAAAAGTGTATAAAATGATAGAAGTAATTAATCTGAAGATTTCTGGTCGAGGTTCCTGATTCATATCATTAGAACAGCCTGTTTATAGATTGGTTTTGAAAATCATTAAAGAGAAAGGAAATAATAGTAATAAGCTAAATAGTTTTATCAATATTTCGCAACGAAGATTAAGAATATGGTTATCTTCCATCTCAATTTTTAATGGAAAGCAAAAAGCTATCCTTCCCGGATCATGGAAGATATAAATAAAATGAAAGAGAAGCTCGCCCACTATGAGAGAGAGAACTATAAACTTATACAGCGCGTACTTGAACTTGAGAGGAGCGAAATCGAGTTAAGAAAGGCCGCGCGGTCTATGGAAGAGAAAAGCGCTACCCTCTCTGCTATTATCAAATCCAGTGATGATGCTATTGTTAGTAAAACCTTAGACGGGATTATAACAAGCTGGAATAGTTCAGCTGAGCGCATCTTTGGATATAATGAGCAGGAAATGATTGGCCAACCCATTCTTAAAATAATCCCAGAGGACCGGCAGGACGAAGAAGTTGAAATCCTCTCTAAATTAAGGCGGGGCATAAGAGTCGATCATTTTGAAACTAAAAGACTCACGAAAAATGGAATTCTATTGGATGTTTCGCTTACAATTTCACCTGTAAGAAACACAGCAGGGGCAATCATCGGCCTGTCAAAAATAGCAAGAGACATTTCAGAAAAGAAACTGGAGGAACATCGAAAACATAACTTTGTCGCCATGGTCAGTCATGAATTAAAAACACCTCTTACAGCCATAACTGCCTATATACAGATCTTGCTTCAAGTGTCAAAAAAAGATAGTAATCCGTTTTATTTAACAACCCTTACAAGGGCAGAAGCTCAGGCAAAAAAAATGATTTCCATGATCCAGGATTTTTTAAGTCTGGCCAGACTTGAAGAAGGGAAAATCCAGATTAATAAAGAGAAATTTGAATTGCACCCGCTCATTAAAGACCTTGCGGAGGATGCGCAGTTCTTAACCAGAAAACATACCATTAACCTGGTCAGCTGTGATAACATCTGGATCTATGGAGACCCTGAAAAACTTGGGCATGTTATTATGAACCTTTTAAACAATGCGATTAAGTATTCACCGGAAGGTGGAGCAATAACCATTCATTGCGAAAAGCAGAATGATTATATTAAAATTTCTGTTAAAGATGAAGGGGTTGGCATTAGCCCTATAGATCAGAAAAGACTATTTGAGCGATTTTATAGAGTGAATAACGATAAAATAAAAACAGTATCTGGATTTGGTATTGGTCTTTATCTCGCTTCGGAGATATTGCGTTTTCACGACAGCAAAATTCAAGTCGAAAGTCAGGAAGGCATTGGTTCAATATTTTCGTTTAGTTTAAATATACATCATTCCTGAATTTTAAGTTTTCCATTAAATAAATCCTATTCTGAATTTTTAAAAACTCTTTTTTAACGCACCTGTTTTATAGTTATCATATCCCAATGACTATGAAAAACAAATTGTGCTTAAATAAAGTGAGCTTCCCAAACAATCGTTCAAAGCTTAAACATTCAGAATGAAAAAAGAGAAGTTATCCTTCAGAGGAATCTGGAAAGTACTGAAAGATTCAGTAACGGGTTTTAGTGATCACAATGTTACCAAATTAAGCGGGTCCCTCGCTTATTATACTGTTTTTTCTATGGCACCACTGCTGGTGGTAATTATATCACTTTGCGGAATATTTCTCGGTGAAGAAGCGGCCCGGGGACAAATCTATTCTCAGCTTGAGGGTTTTTTAGGAAAAGATACGGCATTTCAATTGCAGCAACTGATTAGTAAGGCTGCAATTGGTGGTAAAGGAAGAGTCGCTTTTTTTATTGGAATTGGCACATTGCTGATCGGAGCAACCACAGTATTTGCCGATATCCAGGATTCCATTAACAGGATCTGGGGTCTTAAACCGAAACCAAAACGCGGCTGGTTAAAATTGATCCAGAACAGGTTCCTTTCCTTTTCAGTAATTATCAGTCTTGGGTTTTTACTGCTAGTGTCTCTCGCTGTTACAGCAGTTCTTGATGGATTTAGTAGTCGTTTACAAGCCAGGTATGAAGATGTTTCTGTCATCGTTTTCTATATCCTCAATACAATACTTACCCTGGTCGTTATTACTTCTATCTTTGGTGTGATCTTTAAAGTATTGCCTGATGCCGTTATCAAATGGAAAGATGTATTTTCGGGTGCTGTCGTTACAGCAGCCTTATTTATGATTGGGAAATTTGGTATTTCCTTATATATAGGACAAAGTAACGTAGGCAGCACCTACGGCGCTGCGGGATCCCTGGTTGTTTTACTATTGTGGACCTATTACTCTGCAATTATATTGTATTTCGGGGCAGAATTTACTAAAGCCTATGCGGTTGCTTACGGATCAGAAATCCTGCCGGCCCATTATGCGGTCACCACCAAAGAAGTTGAAGTGGAAACAGGGCATGCATCAGTTCAGGAGAATGCTGCTAATCCGTAATTGGGGCAGAAAACACTTCAGCAGAAAATCTGTGATCAGTTTAATTAAATCAAATACGGCTAACCTTTCAGTTAGCCGTATTTTTAAAATTCTAAAAAAGATCAGGCCGGAACCTTATCCTTTTTCTCCCTTTGCCAGAAACGATGTTGCGCAATCGCTTTAATGAAAGCATCAGGAGTAGAGTCTATCAAGATACCCGCTTTTGCATCTGTATTACCATCTTTCAACTTAGCACCTACATAACTTTGGTTGATCAGTTCAGTGCCTTTGCCGGTCGCTGCTATGGCTTTGCAATGTTTATACGTTTCATTGATAAAATGAACAGCATCAGGTTCAGCCAGTAAAGCATGAATACTTTTCTCTCCCCCAGGTACATATACCGCATCAAATACCACTGATGTACCTGTTAAGAAGCTCATGTCAATTTTGATCTCTTTACCAGTTGCATCTTTAAGCGTTCCATTTTTAGGTGCAACAACTTTAACCACAGCGCCGCCAGCGAGAAGGGCTTTTTTCATATCTCCAAAATCAGCGCCATCAACGCCGTCAGCAGCCAGGAAAGCAATTTGTCTGGTTTTAATACTGTCTTTTGGTGTATTGGCCATGCTTAAAGCTGGAGATTTTTCAATTTCTGATTTTACTTTGAGGGGCCGGTAATCTGCCGGATTGGCGTCTGCCCCAAGAACATGGTTAACAGGTTCTTCAGGTTTGCCTGCTTTTAAACCCAGACTATCCGCTACGGTGTTTGCAAGAGGAACACTAATTTGAGTAAGCAGGTTGACCATTCTTTGTCGAATTTCAACGGTCTCTACTTTTCCTAATTCAAACTTTAACGCATCCGCAATATGGTTTTGCTCGGGCTCAGACTGGCTGTCAAAGAACAAGGTGGCCTGACTGAAGAAATCCATAAAGCTTTTACTTCGTGCCCTGACTTTATGTGCATCAACACGTTCTTCATATGAAGAAAACCCACCTTCGGCTATTGTTGCCTGTGCAGGGCTGCCACCAGCTATAGAATTTGGATGATAACTGCTCTTTCCTACATTGATTTGCTGGCGCATATGCCCATCACGCTGATTATTATGGACCGTATTCACCGAACGGTTAATGGGGATTTCATGAAAATTAGGACTGCCCAGACGGGACAATTGTGTATCAGTGTAAGAGAATAAACGGCCCTGAAGTAAAGGGTCATTTGTGAAATCTATGCCCGGAACCAGATGACCAGGATGGAAGGCAACTTGTTCTACCTCTGCGAAGAAATTATCCGGATTGCGGTCTAGCACCATTTTGCCAATTCTCTGTACAGGTACCAATTCTTCCGGGATTAATTTAGTAGGATCCAGCAAATCGAAGCCGAACTTATGCTCATCTTCCTGTGCAACAATCTGCACGCCGAATTCCCATTCCGGGAACGCGCCGCTTTCAATAGCATCATGTAAATCTCTGCGGTGAAAATCTGGATCTTTTCCAGATATTTTTAAAGCTTCATCCCAGGCAACAGAATGCATTCCAAGGAGCGGTTTCCAGTGAAATTTGACAAAACTGGATTTTCCTTCGGCATTAATAAATCTAAATGTATGTACACCAAAACCTTCCATCATGCGAAGGCTTCTCGGAATTGCCCGGTCTGACATGGCCCACATAATCATATGCATAGATTCGGGAGTCAATGAAATAAAATCCCAAAAAGAATCGTGGGCTGTTGCAGCCTGAGGTATTTCATTGTCAGGTTCGGGTTTAGCGGCATGAATCAGATCTGGAAATTTAATTGCATCCTGGATAAAGAATACCGGCATGTTGTTACCAACCAAATCATAATTACCTTCCTGTGTATAAAACTTAACAGAAAACCCACGTACATCTCTTGCCAGATCCGTAGAGCCCCTGAATCCGGCAACTGTAGAAAAGCGTACGAAAACAGGTGTTTTTACAGAAGGGTCCTGAAGAAAACCCGCCTTGGTATATTTGGCCATGGATTCATAAACCTGGAAATAACCATGAGCACCAGAACCCCGGGCGTGTACAATCCGCTCTGGAATTCTTTCGTGGTCAAAATGCGTTATTTTTTCTCTCAGGATAAAATCTTCCAGTAAAGATGGCCCCCGTTCTCCAGCCTTCAGTGAATTCGTGTCATCATTAATTTTAAGACCCTGATCTGTGGTCATCAATTCACCCTGATCGGAAACGATATCCGGCGCGAGATCTTTCTGTTTTAAATTGACTGCGTTTTCAGCATTCGGTTTTTTCTTTTCCATTTTTTTACTGATTTATAGGTTGATGTTGTTTTAAAAGTTGAAGCCCCTTTTCGTTACCTTGTTGTACAGCGATGTCTAGTGCATTCATTCCCCGATTGTCTTTTATCGTCAGGTCTGCGCCATGTCGAAGGAGTAAGTTAATCAGTTCATTACGGCCAAACATAGCCGCAAACATTAAAGCAGTTCCTCCATTTCCGTTCAACAGATTCAGATCAGCTTGATGAGCAATAAGCAATTCCGCGATATCTACATATCCTTTAAAACAAACCCCCATAAGCGCGGTATTGCCACCTGAATCTGTACCGTTCACATCTGCCCCTGATTGAAGCAGTAGCCCGACGGCTTCCATTTGATGATTATAAGAAGCAATGATCAAAGGTGTATATCCTTTATCATCCCGGACCTCGAGCGTGGTCTTTAGGTCAACTATTTCTTGCAGTAATGGCAAATCGCCTGTCCGTGAGGCATGAATTAAAGCCGATGTGATATGATCCATGATCATAAGAACATCTCAAAATTGGAATTGTTCAATTAAGATGAGCGGTTTTTCTTTTTAATTTGAAGCCGGGCTTAAAACATTTGCGTTCCATTGTTGTTCATCCTACATTCTTTCTGTAAGCTTGTGAAAAATATAAAACATATCGCCATTCTTGGCGGAGGCCCTAGTGGCTTGTTCATGTTCAAACGATTGATTGAATCCGGTAGAACGGATATCAACATTAAGATATTTGAGCGGAAAAATAAACTGGGAGCGGGCATGCCCTATAGTGCAGAGGGTGCCAATGATGAACACATCACTAATGTTTCAAGTAATGAAATTCCGATGTTGGTTACCTCTCTGGCCGACTGGATCAATTCTGTGCCTAAAGATACCCTGGATAAATTTCATATTGACCCTACACGTTTCAACGAATATAAAGTGCTGCCCAGACTGCTTTTCGGTCAGTATCTCACTGCCCAGTTTGAGCTGTTACAGAAACAGGCACGAGAGAACGGGGTGGAATACCAGATCTATTACAATGCTGAGGCAACAGATATAACCGATTATCCCGAACAAGGAATGGTCGTGATAGAAATCAATGGTGAGGAGAAACTTGAATTTGATCAGGTCATCATTTGTACAGGTCATCACTGGCCTCAACGATATGAAGGAAGAGTTCCAGGCTATTTTGATTCTCCTTATCCACCGGTTAAATTAGGTTTAAAGCTAGACCATCCCGTTGCGATCAAAGGATCTTCCTTGACGGCTGTTGATGCCATCAGAACACTTGCCCGCCATAACGGATCTTTTAATAAGCAGTCTGATGGAAGTCTTTCCTACCAATTATACGAACACAGCCCTAATTTTAAGCTGATATTGCATACCCGGAACGGAATGCTACCCGCAGTCAGATTTCATTTAGAGGATTCTCATTTGTCTAACGATGAGCTGCTGAGTAAAGAAGAAATTGCTAAGCATATTGCTGAAAATGATGGCTTCTTGTCGTTGGATTATGTATTTGAACATGATTTCAAGCTGCCTATAAAAGAAAAGCAGCCCGGATTTTATGAACAAATTAAAGATATGAACCTGGAGGAATTTGTGGCGGCAATGATGAATCTTCGTGAAAGGATGGATCCCTTCCAATTGCTTAAAGCAGAATATGCAGAAGCAGAGAAATCGATCAGGCGGAAAGAATCTGTTTACTGGAAAGAGATGCTTGGTGTATTGAGTTTTGCCTTAAACTACCCGGCAAAGCATTTATCGGCCGAAGATATGCAACGTCTTCAAAAAACGCTTACACCATTAATCTCCATCGTTATTGCCTATATCCCGCAAAGTTCAAGTGAAGAATTGATGGCCATGCATCAGGCGGGCGTGCTTGATCTGATTTCTGTGGGAGATGATAGCCGGGTAGAAGCAAGTGATGAAGGAGGGGCTACCTATAATTATACAGATGAAACTGGTAAAAATCTCTCCGTTTATTTTAATACCTATGTAGATTGCGTAGGCCAACCGCATATGGCTTTTGAAGATTTTCCTTTTAAAAGCCTATTGAACAAGGGTACTGTCAGTCCCGCAATGCTTAAATTCCGGTCTGTGCAGGAAGGTCAAAAGGCGATGGAGGAAGGAAAAGATGTCAGACAAGATTCAAAAGGAAATTATTATTTAAAGGTTTCAGGTATTGCCATCAATGATTACTTTCAGGTGGTGGATGCTTATGGTGCTTTTAACGATCGTATTTACATCATGGCAGTTCCTTATATAGGTGGTTACAATCCGGACTACTCTGGTCTGGATTTCAGTGAAGCAGCCTCGGCGGCGATTGTTAAACGACTCTTGATCTAATTTTTACCCCTTTTTATGCCACTGCACCAATTCCAGGTATATCTTATTAGAAATTGCCAATTCAGATTGCTTCCTTTTGAGTTCTGCAATTTGCTTGTCCTTATCCATATTAGCTGGTAATGACAGATAGCCTATTACATTCCCAGTCTGATAGTTAATAAATTCGTACTGTAATTGCGGCTGTTCCATGACAAAATGCTTTTTAAGATAAATCGCTCTAAGCTAATAACCAATAGAGTAAAGGAATGTTTTATATTCTTTTGGAAGGATAGTGTGTAGAAAAAATCAAAACTTTTCTATTTAGGGCTTGTTCCATTTACACATCAATCTTTAAAAAATGGAAAACAAAACATTAAACACCGAAGTGCTGAACGACCTGATCGAAATTAACAATGACAGGATCGCCGGCTATCAGAAAGCATCAGAAGACTTACCTGCAGAAGATACAGATCTTAAATCTGTATTTGCAGAAATGATTAGACAAAGTCAGCAAAACAAATCTGCATTAACTCAGGAAGTACAGGTTTTGGGAGATGAACCAGAAAAAGGTACTACGAATTCAGGGAAAATCTATCGGGCATGGATGGATGTGAAAGCTGTTTTTACCGGACATGATCGTCAGACCGTATTGGATAATTGTGAATTTGGAGAAGATGCGGCAAAAAAAGCATATAAATCGGCATTAGAAACTGAAGGTTTATCTGCCCATCTGCACACATTGATTTCAGAACAACAGGCCACATTGAAGCAGTCGCATGATAAAATCAAACATTTACGTGACCAGTACGTTGAAAAATAGACTTATTTTAAACAGAGAGCCCCGTCTATTGACGGGGCTTTTTTATGAAGGAATAACAGATCTAATGCTAATTCTTAAGAATGTTTGACTTTTGTTCTTGCTAAAACTTTGAGTCTGAAGTTTTGTTACCTTATATATATAGTTTATAGTCATGGCTAAAAAGGTTGTTAATCTTTCTTTACCAGACGGTCCCAGGGATGGTTTGGATAATACGGGAACGCAAGGGTATGATTCTCTGAGTGATGATGGTTTTACCGGTTCTTCGAAAAAACCGAAAGAGCATCCGGATGATCATGAAAGTCATACCGGCAGTTCATCAGCGGATTTTGATGACCACGGGAGCGAGGAAGGTGATTAAGTTTTACTTAGTGATCAACTGCGGATCTTCGAGCTTAAAATTTAGTTTGTATGATTCTGCCGCTCTGGCGCAAGTCTGGTCAGGCAGTATTAGCCCAATAGGAACAGGAACAGGTCAAATGCTGATCAAAACAAATGAAGGTAAAATATTAGAAAGCCGGAGGGCAAAATTTCAGGATCTGGATTTGGCTGTACAGGAAGTTATTAAATGGCTGGAAAATAAAAGAGATTCTTACCCCCTGAAGGCAATTGGACACAGGCTTGTACAGGGCGGTCCAAACCACAGACAACCAGAGTTTGTTACGCCAGTTTTGTTAAAAACATTGAGACAATTCGTTTACCTGGCACCTAATCATTTACCCGACGAACTGATGGCTATTAAAGCATTTGGAGCTGTCTTTTGTCAGGTACCTCAAGTGGTGTGCTTTGACACAGCTTTTCACAGAGATATACCTTCTGTTGCCAAATATTATCCACTACCGGAAAAATATAAGAAAAAAGGATTGATGAAATATGGATTTCATGGTTTGTCTTATCAATATATCCTTCAGGAGCTTTTAAACGAAGATCAATTGGCCAGCAAAAAGAAAATCATCATCGCCCATCTGGGTAACGGGGCTAGCATGGCAGCAGTTAATAATGGCAGTAGTGTAGATACCACCATGGGCATTAGTCCTATTGGTGGATTAGTTATGGGTACCCGCAGTGGGGACCTTGATCCCGGTGCCTTATTGTTTATCCTAAAGCAGGATCATCTGACTGTGGACCAGTTGGATGATTTGCTGAGTAAAAAGTCTGGCTTAAAGGCCATTGCCGGAAAGAGCGGGGTACAGGAATTACTTGAAGCAGAGCAGACTGATCTAAAAGCAAAAGAGGCTCTCCGTGTATTTTGCTACTCGGCAAAAAAATATATTGGATCCCTCAGTGCGGCTATGGGCGGTTTGGATATGCTGGTGTTTACCGGAGGAATTGGTGAACATTCATCTATCATTCGTGAACGGATTTGTGCAGAGCTGGAATTTATGGGAATTGATCTGGACAAACCTAAAAATACGATGCACAAAAATCCTCTATCAAAGAAAAATAGCAGGGTAGCTGTTCTTGTTATCCCAACCAATGAAGAATTAATGATAGCCAGACTGGTTGGACATCTTTTGAGCAATAAAAAAAAATGAATCATACCAATTCTTAAATAATTATCATGGAAGCAATACCAGTCAATACGACAGATCATACTTTATCAACAGATTTACTTCAAAAAATAGATGCTTATTGGCGCGCGTCGAATTACCTGTCTGTAGGGCAGTTATACCTTCGGCACAATCCCTTGCTTAAAGAACCACTCCAGTTGGAACATGTAAAGAATATGCTGCTGGGTCATTGGGGAACCACACCGGGGCAGAATTTTATTTATACCCACTTAAACCGGATCATTAATCAGTACGATCTAAACATGATTTATATTTCTGGCCCGGGGCATGGCGGTCCCGCTGTAGTGGCGGGCACTTATCTGGAAGGAACTTATTCCGAAGTTTATCCGAATATCACCCAAGACGAGGATGGCTTGCGTAAATTGTTTACCCAGTTTTCTTATCCTGGTGGAATTCCCAGCCATGCTTCACCACAAACACCGGGATCTATACATGAAGGAGGGGAGCTGGGCTATTCCTTGAGTCATGCTTTTGGGGCTGTTTTGGATAATCCAGATTTGGTTGTTGCTTGTGTGGTGGGCGATGGGGAAGCGGAAACTGGTCCGCTGGCTACTGCATGGCATTCCAATAAATTCATCAATCCATTGACCGATGGAACTGTGTTGCCTATTTTACACCTGAATGGTTATAAGATTTCTAACCCCACGGTTCTGGCGCGTATCAGCCATGAAGAACTGGAGCAGTTAATCCGCGGCTATGGCTGGGACCCTATTTTTGTAGAAGGAGAGGAACCCGGACAAATGCATCGGGATATGGCAGCAGCATTGGACGAATCGGTTGAAAGAATCAAGCAGATTAAATATCATGCTGAACAGTCAGATAGCCGTCCGCGCTGGCCGATGATTGTACTGCGATCTCCTAAAGGATGGACAGGACCTAAGCAAGTCGATGGTTTTAAAATTGAAGGTAATTTCCGTTCGCACCAAATCCCTCTGGCGGTATCGGCTTCGGCACCAGGAGAACACTTGCAAATGCTCGAAGACTGGATGAAAAGTTATCGTCCGGATGAACTATTTGATGAACAGGGAAAATTGATTCCTGAACTGGCAGAGCTGGCTCCGAAGGGTAATCGTAGAATGGGGGCAAATCCCCATGCTAACGGAGGCAATTTATTACGTGACTTAAGGCTGCCGGACTTCAGGAGATATGCCATTGCTGTGGAAAACCCAGGTGCCGATGGTGAAGGCGATACCTTTGTTTGCGGACGATTTTTGAGGGATGTCATCCGGGAAAATCAGGAAAAACGTAATTTTAGAATCTTCGGTCCTGATGAAACGGTATCCAACCGGCTGGACGCCATATTTGAGGTAACAAACAGACAATGGGATGCCCCAATAACAGCGCATGACGAATTTCTTGCAGCCGATGGAAGTGTAATGGAAATGTTGAGTGAGCACCAGTGCGAAGGCTGGCTCGAGGGTTATCTGCTTACAGGAAGACATGGTCTTTTCAATTGTTATGAAGCCTTTATACATATCGTTGATTCGATGTTTAATCAACATGCCAAATGGTTGAAAGCGAGTTTGGAACTGCCTTGGAGGAGACGGATCGCATCCCTGAATATATTGCTAACCTCCACTGTGTGGCGTCAGGATCACAATGGCTTTACCCACCAGGATCCTGGTTTTCTGGATCATGTAGTGAATAAAAAGGCCAATATTGTTCGGGTATATTTACCGCCGGACACCAATTGTCTCTTATCTGTAATGGATCATTGCCTACGCAGTTATCATTACGTGAATGTTGTTGTGGCTGGTAAACATCCTGCACCGCAATGGCTAAATATGGAGCAGGCCGTGGAGCATTGTACACGTGGTATTGGTATTTGGGATTTTGCCAGTAACGATAGAGAGGGCGGGCCTGATGTCATTATGGCTTGTAGCGGCGATGTGCCAACTTTGGAAACCTTAGCCGCGGTTTCCATTTTGCGAGAACAATTACCAGAACTGAAAATCCGGGTAATCAATGTGGTTGATTTGTTCAAACTACAAAAAAGTACAGAGCATAGTCATGGCCTAACCGATAAGGACTATGATGCCTTATTTACAGTGGACAAGCCCGTTGTGTTTGCTTTCCATGGTTATCCCTGGCTGGTCCACCGGCTTACCTATAACCGGGCAAACAATATGAATATGCATGTACGCGGTTATAAAGAAGAAGGAACCATTACAACTTCTTTTGACATGACCGTACTGAATGAGATGGATCGATTCCATTTGGTTATTGATGTTATCGATCGCCTACCGCAAACTGGCAGCAAGGGCGTTTATTTGAAGCAATTATTGCAGGATAAACTGATAGCACATAAGCTTTATATCAATACCAACGGAAAAGACATGCCCGAGATATTGGATTGGAAATGGAAAATATAAAATAACGAATTGAATACATAGGCAATTGGTCATCAATACAGTATGAGAAAAGATAATACAAACCGATTTTCAAACAGAGTTGCAGATTATATTAAATTTCGCCCTGCATATCCAACAGAAATGATAAGCATTTTGGAAAACGAAATTGGGTTGAGCCAGGAAAAAGTAATTGCCGATATAGGTTCAGGAACAGGAATATCTTCTGTACCATTTCTGAAAAATGGAAATTTTGTTTTTGGTGTTGAGCCCAATAAAGAAATGAGGGAAGCACAAGAACATATCCTCAGGGATTTTGCAAATTTCAAAAGTGTTGATGGGACATCAGAGCAGACAACCTTACCAGATAAAAGCATTGATATTATATTTAGCGGACAGGCCTTTCATTGGTTTGATAAAAACGATAGTAAAATCGAATTTTCAAGGATATTAAGAGATAGTGGAAATATTGTTTTGGTTTGGAATTCCCGAAGCACCAAATCAGATTTTCAAAACGGGTATGAACAAGTTCTTTCCGACAACATCAAAGAGTATAAAGATGTTAATCATAGAAACATAGAAGACCGGGATATTGCAAATTTCTTCAGTCCTAAGATGATGAATATTGTTGTGTTGGATAACGAACAAGAGTTTGATTTGGAAGGATTGAAAGGAAGGTTAAGATCCTCCTCATATTGTCCTAAAGAGGGTATCCTTTATGAAAGGCTTATGAAGGAATTAGAAAATCTATTTGTAAAATATCAGAAGGATGATTTAATATCATTTGTTTACGAAACAAAAATATATTGGTGCTGAACAGTATTTTACTTGAGTTCGGATCTACCAACGTTTTGGCTCAAATTGTATAAAATATGTCCTTTGAGACAGATAAATTAGATTATAAATTTGTCTTATGCACAAGGATAGAAGTTTGATTGCTATTGATCAGCAGAGAAAACAAGTTGTGATTGTCGCAATGGCCGGCAATATGTTACTTGATTTTGCAGGCCCTGCCGATGTTTTTACAAATGCCAATAAGTGTTTAAATTTAACTGGTTCAAAATCAGGTTATGATGTTTTAATTGTATCTCCCACAACTAATAAAATATTGAGGACTTCGGCCGGTATTGAAATGGTTTGTCAGCATAGTGCAATGGAAATTACGAAGCCAATTGATACCTTAATTGTTGCGGGAAATGACTTTCAAACGCTCCAAAAATCAGAATATACTGATTTCTGCAATTGGTTATCAGTTATCAATGAAAATAACACTCGCAGAATAGGATCAGTTTGTGGGGGGGCATTTGCATTAGCGGAAGCGGGGCTGTTGAATGGGAAAAAAGCAACAACACACTGGCAATTGACTGAAAGGTTAAAGAAAGAATATCCGCTTGTGGATGTGAATAGTAATGCTTTTTATACAAATGATGGAAATATATACACCTCAGGTGGGGTGTCTTCAGGAATTGACCTTGCTCTTGCATTGTTGGAGGAAGACCATGGAAAAGATATTGCCATTCAGGTTGCCCGCAGATTGGTTTTTTATTTATCCAGACCCGGCTTTCAGGTTCAGTTTGCTAACCTGTTGCCAGTTTATGAAAATTCAAATATTGCAAAAAAGCTGCATGATTGGGTGATCAAAAACCTTGATCAATCCTTGGATGTAGTCCGGATTGCCGACCATTTGAATATGAGTCCAAGAAATTTTACACGTGTCTTTCACAAGCAAAGCGGTTTGCCGCCTGCTAAGTTTATAGAGAAATTAAGAATCGAAACGGCAAGGAAATATCTGGAAGACACCGATATGCCGCTTGAAAGCATTGCTGAAAAATGTGGGTTAGGTGGACTGGTTTCCATGAGACGATCATTTCTGAGGCATTTAATGACTACGCCTTCTGATTATCGCCGGGCATTCAGGACATCACTCAAAATACCAGGAATGAACGAAATTATTCAGCCTGATTTACATAGTACTAATTAATTAAAATAAGATGAAGATTGCAATTAATGGATTTGGTCGTATTGGCAGAATGACCCTTAGAGCTTTACAAAATAAAACCGAAATAGAAATAGTTGCCATAAATGATTTGACAGATATCCAAACGCTGGCACATTTGCTTAAATACGATACTGCTCACGGACGCTTTCCGGGTGAAGTAACCATAGATGGGGACACAATGATCGTAAACGGCAAAAGGATTCTTCTGCTAAGTGAAAGAAATCCGGAGAAACTTCCATGGGCAGAACTGGCTATCGATGTTGTTATAGAATCTACCGGGCGATTTACAGATAAATCCTCCTCGAGTTCACATATTCATGCAGGAGCAAAGAAAGTGCTGATTACTGCACCCGCTACTGGTGGCGTGAAAACTATAGTACACGGTGTTAACAATGATCTTATTGAGGACGATTTGATTTATTCAACAGCATCTTGTACGACAGGAAGTATTGCTCCGGTATTAGCTATATTGGATAAAGAATTTGGAATTGAATCCGGATATATGATCACGGTTCACGCATTTACCGCTGATCAAAATCTGCAGGATGCGCCTCACAAAGACCTGCGAAGGGCACGTGCAGCGTCTTATTCTATTATTCCAACAACCACAGGCGCAGCCAAAGCCATAGGCGAGGTATTGCCTAATTTAAAAGGTAAAATGGATGGTTATTCGTATCGTGTTCCGGTGATTGATGCTTCCATAGTAGATTTATCTATTAACCTGAAGAAAGAGGTTTCCGTAGATGATCTGAACAACCTGTTTAAATCTTATGCTGACAATTCCTTTAAAGGCATTCTGGAATACACGGAAGAACCTTTTGTATCTTCGGATATTCTCGGCAATACGCACTCCTCGATTGTAGATGGGAGCCTCACCAAAACTATTGGTAAAATGGTGAAGGTCGTTGCCTGGTATGATAATGAAGTAGGCATTTCTAACAGGATAGCTGAGTTAGTGACTTTGTTGTAAGATGAAATATTTAACTCCGAATCTCCCGGCGCATGAATAAATAGTAGGAAAGTGCAAAACAAGCTACAGTTGCTCCGATCAAGCCGCTGACCTGTGGCCATACGATCATTAAGCTTTCCCTAAAGGGAAGTGGAGAAGGTATTGCCCCAGCCATTTGTTGCATTGTCATTGGTCCCAGACTTCTAACCGATGGCATCAGCAGGGTCGTAGTCGCATCGGTATAAAGTTGATTGGGAGCAATGCGCAGCAGATCCAGAATAAATTCATTGTAAAACTGAATTTGATCCTGCGTCAAAAAACTGGGATCGGGTAAAAAGGACCTGATGATCAGATTAACAATGATCTGGTAAAAAACAGTGAAAAATAACCATATCCCTATTGCAGTAAGAGCCGAAGTTGCTGCCTGCCTAAACTTGATTGATAGCACGATGGATAAACTCAACCAAAAGCCAACATAGGTTATACTGATCAGGATGAAACCAAGTATCCTTAGCAATTCTTGTGGTTCCATTCTTACACCAGTCAAAATCAATCCGCCCCCAATCATTAATAAGGTTAAGACTAAAAATAAGGCGCCGACCATAATTAGGGCGCTCACAAATTTGGCCAATAATAAATTATCCCTATAAATAGGCTGAGCCATAAGTCTTGTAAGCGTTCCATTATTTTGCTCAGCATTAATCGCATCGAATCCTAAACTGATCCCTAATAATGGTGCTAAAAAGCTCAGAAAAACATGAAAGGGAGGTATGGAATTATCAGTTGTGGTGAGCAGTTTAAGGTATAGGAAAGTATGGTCCGGATCATTTGCATTTCCGATAGCTGCCCGGATATTGCTTAATGAGACATACATCGATGCTACAAATGTGAGTATAATCAAGCCCATCAGTACAATAAAGCGCCAGCTGCGGATATGATCTGCCATTTCTTTGCGGACTATTACACTGAAAGGACTTATTATCTGGATTTTTTTTGATGCCATATTTTTCTCAATTATCATTCTCAAAATATTTTTGATAAATGTCATCCAAACCATAATTTTTTTGATGTACACTTATGATATCATATCCCTTTTCGACTAGAAAACGGACCAAAGCGGGCGTGATATTCTGTGTGCATTCAAATTCTATTGTGTTTTGATTTATATTGATGTTTTTAATTGTTTCCCATTGCGCCAACTCGTGTTCGGGTAACCAGGGACCGGAAATAAATTCTGACAGGCTAATGGATACGACGTGACCTTTATGATTAAACAAATCGCCCGATAGGGTATCAATGTTTCCCTGGGCTAATAATTTGCCCTTCACAAAAATACCTACCCGATCACAAACTTGTTGTACATGGTGTAAATGATGCGAAGAAAGCAGCACCGTCAGTCCTTGTTCTTTGCTCAAGCGCTTGAGCAGCAACAGAAATTCCCTGACACCACTAGGATCTATTCCCAGCGTTGGTTCATCCAGTATGATCACGTCAGGCTGCTTAATCAATACATCAGCCAGGCCCAGACGCTGCTTCATACCACGGGAAAAGGTTGATGTTTTCTTATGCATAGATGAAGAAAGCCCAACGATGTCCATTATTTCTAAGGCACGAGTACGATTCCCCTTCCCGGGAAGTCCATTCAATCTTGCAATATATATCAGATTTTCCAGCGCAGTCATGTGATCATAAAAACCTAAGCTATCTGGCATATAGCCCACTTTTCTCTTTACAGAAATGGGATCACTTGTTGCATTATAACCACAAACAAATGCAGAACCATTTGTTGGATCAGTAAGCCCCAGCATCATTAATATGGTAGTCGTTTTACCAGCTCCGTTAGGACCCAGTAATCCAAAGATCTCACCCTTATTTATGTCCAGGTTGAGGTTATCAACAGCTCTTTGGGAACCGTAACACTTAGTCAGGTCCCTGAGTTTTATAATAGGATCTTTCATTTTTCTATCTTCTACCGTACTTGCGGATCAGATAATAAACCAGGGAAACGGCCGATAGGATGATCAGTACACCTATCCATCCAGAAATCCACGACGTTGTGACCACCATCCTAAAAGCAGCCTGAGAATTGCCATTACTGTTTGTAGCGGTAAAAGTGGCTGCATAATCTCCAGCGATTGTCTTATCGGGAACTTTAATGCTCGCTGTTATGGCCTGTGTTTTTCCTGGCTCCAATTGGGTAACTTTCGAAGGCTCAAAAGAAGCTTCCCAATTAGCAGGTAATTGGGAGGACAGCTCAATGTCTTTTAACGGTAAAGTACCAGAGTTTTTTATCTCCAGATGGATTTCCTTACGACCTCCAGAGGTTAGTTCTTCACTCAGTTTTCCGCTAGGTGTGGTTAAGGTTATGCCATACGACCCTTTAACCACGGCTTCCAGGCTTAATGATAATGTATCCTTATTGGCAATCGCCTTTACAGGTAAGGGGTATTTCCCTGGAGAGGTATTTGGGGTAGCATTAACCTCTATAGATATATCACGTGTGCTTCCCGCGGCCATGTTGATGGAGGTAATCTGACTACCGTCGATCTTGTAACTGATCATCCAGCCAGCAGGAAGACTGGTTTTGAATTCATAGATGACAGATTTAGCAGATCCATTATGTAAGGTCGTATTGTAACGAAAGGTTTCATTCGTTGCAGCCTCAATATTGATCAATTTTGCAGTAAAGCCAGAATGACCGTCAATACTGGCAACCGGGTTTTGGGCATAGAGTGCAAGAGGGGCTTTAAAAAGGAACAAGAGAAATGATAAAAAGCTTAACCTCGCACAAAAATGAGTAAGTGAGAATTTTTTTAACATGATCTAAACACTAGAATTTTAATAATAAT
>NZ_QAIL01000584.1:0-500 GCF_003061025.1 Pedobacter sp. HMWF019
TTATTTACCTTACCTGCTGATTGCAAGGTTTACCCAGGGCATGGTGGACCCACTTCTATTGGTTTTGAAAAAGAGAATAATCCATTTTTCTAAATAGTAAATTAAAGTTTTGAATACGGCCTTTTATATTGCACGCAGGTATCTTTTTGCAAAAAAATCTACCAATGCCATTAACATTATTTCCACAATCTCACTTGCGGGTGTATTTGTGGGCAGTGCAGCGTTGTTAATTATCCTTTCGGTTTTTAATGGCTTTGAAGAGGTGGTTTTAAAAATGTATAATACTTTTACACCGGAACTCGTTATTGCACCGGCAACAGGAAAAACCTTTGATCCAGGGGTTGCGAATTTACAAAATTTAAAGAATGACAAGCGGATATATTCATTTACAGAGGTTCTTTCTGAAAATGCTTTACTGCGGTATAAAGACAGGCAATCGGTTGGTTTGATTAAAGGTGTAAGCGACGCTTATCTAAAAAACCCAAATCTGGATACCATTG
>NZ_QAIL01000584.1:510-6093 GCF_003061025.1 Pedobacter sp. HMWF019
CAATTAATCCTGCAGATGATTTTACAGTGAGCTCAATCCCGGTAGCCGGGGTTTTTGAGGTACAGCAGGATTTTGACAACATCACCATTGTGCCCTTAAGTTTTGCGAGGCAACTCTTTCAGGAAGAGAAAAAGGTTTCTTCTATAGAAATCAATCTGCAAAAAGGCCTTTCTGCCGATGATTTTAAAAAGGAAGTTGAGCAGCGTATAGGGAAAGGTTTTGAGGTGAAAGACCGTTTGCAGCAAAATAAAGTGTTGTATAATATCCTGGGTACGGAGAAATGGGCTGTGTATATTATTCTTACCTTTATCCTGATTATTGCTATATTTAATATTATAGGCTCGTTAACGATGCTTGTACTGGACAAGTTAAAAGATATTGCTGTGCTGAGTAGTCTGGGGGCAGGAAAAACACTGATAAAGAGAATATTTTTAATCGAAGGGATGATGATTACAATGACAGGATGTATATTTGGGCTTTTAATTGGGTTTCTCTTTTGCCTGGTTCAGCAAAAATATGGCCTGGTCAAGATTTCGGAAGGAACAATTTTGAGCGCCTACCCTGTTGCTTTTAAGTGGACGGATTTTCTGCTGGTATTCTTTACTGTCGGGTTGTTCTCTTTTGTGGCATCAGCTTTGTCTGCGAATTTAAGTGTGAAAAAGATAAATCATATAAATCAAGATTTCTAACCATGAAGCTTATTAAACAAATAACGTTATTATCTATTGTTCTCTCTCTTGCTGTTGTTGCATGTAACCGCAATACGTCTGAACAAAAAGGCAGTGACGTTAAAGTGATAAAGGGCCTGTATAGCTTTGGGCCTGAGATTAAATCTTTTACGGATTGTGAAGAGGGCAGTGAATATTGGGTTGCCGATAGTGCAAAAACACTGGAGCTTGCCTATAGTAACCTGAATTTTGAAAAACCTTACGAACCTGTTTATATTGAAGTGGAAGGTCGCGTAGTGAAATCCGATAGTCTGACTGTTTCTGCAGATTTTGATTCTACTCTTGTTGTTACCAAACTGATCAAAATTACCAAAGAGATTCCGGACGGTCCCTGTAATCAATAGTTGTTTACATAGATATTTTGGGTAATTTCAGGAATGATACCTTTGGATTGTGCCATGTTAAACAGCGTGTCAATGGCCTTCCTTCCTTCAGGGCCAAGATCGATGGAATATTGGTTTACATAAAGCTCAATGTGCTTGTACATCACTTTTTCTTCCATTTCCTGGGCGTGTTGGCGAATAAAGTCCAGTCCTGATTTTGGATTTTCAAAAGCATATTCCACAGATTTACGCAGAACACGGTTAACCTTTTGCTGAACGTCTTCAGATAGGTTTCTGTTGACCACAATTCCGCCAAGGGGAATTGCACATCCGGTAAGACCTTCCCAATAATTTCCAAGATCTACAACTTTATGCAGGCCTTTGTCGCTATAGGTGAAGCGGTTTTCGTGAATAATCAGACCCAAATCTATTTTTTCCTTTAACAGGGAATCTTCTATTTCGGAAAATACAAGTTGTTTCTTATTGGTAAGTTCAGGATAAGCAATGCCAAGAAGGAAGTTTGCGGTAGTGAATTTGCCGGGAATTCCCACAAGGAGTTCAGTCCGAAGCGTAGGCTGCTCGGTGAGTTCTTTGTCTTTACAGATCAGCAGGGGGCCTACACCAAAACCGAGGGCACTGCCGGCATCCAGTAAAGCATATTGGTCCAGGACATAGGCCAGGGCATGAAAGCTAAGTTTGGTGATGTCCAGTTCGCCTCGCATCGCTTTTTGGTTAAGGGTTTCTACATCGTCAAAGAAAACTTCAAATTCTAATCCTTCAGTATCAATTTTATGATGGATCAGGGCATCGAAAATGAAAGTGTCGTTTGGGCAGGGCGAAAATCCTAAGGTTAGCTTCATGCCGTAAATTTAAGCATTGGCTAAAGTCATTTGGTTATGAGTTTGTCAAAAAATCTATCGCCCAATCGTTAAGGTTTTTTATAGCAAGACCGATTTTCCAGTTTTCCTTGTTCCGTTCTTCCACATAATTAGAGATACTTCTGACTTGCAAACAGGGAACCGCAACTTGTTCACAGGAATAGAATACTGCAGCGCCTTCCATGCTTTCTGTTATGGGTTGAAGCCTTGTTAAAACAGACTGAATACTTTCTGTGTTGCCATGTACGGTATTCACGGTAATTCCCCGAACAGTTCTGAGATTTTGGATGTGCGGCACAAGTGAAAGGTCGTCAATGCTGTAACAACTTTTTCCAAAACCAAGCTGATCTATAGGCAGGAATTCATTTTTGTCTTCTGCGCCGAGTTCGGAGAAGGTATCAGAGGTAATACTGACCACACTTCCCAATGGGATGGAATAGTCAAATGAGCCAGCAATACCAAGATTGAGAACCAACCGATAGGGCGTGGCCAGCTGTTTTCCTAGTGCATAAGCCGTTGCCGTCATGCCGACGCCAGTGATAAGCAGATCAAAGCCGGGCGTGGAATAAAACTGCTCATGAGGGATACCAAAATGACTATAAACAGGGCTGATTTCAGGCAGTGTTGCTGCAACAACAAGTATCTTCATGTATCGAAGGTAATTAATTTGTAGCGACTTAAACCTCTTTCTGCGTATATTTGCAGTCAATTTATAAGAAATGATTTACATAACACGAAAGGCGTCATTTAATGCCGCACATAAATTATCCAGGACAGATTGGTCTGAGGATAAGAATACAGAAGTTTATGGAAAATGTGCCAATCCAAACTGGCATGGACATAATTATCAGTTATATGTTACCGTTAAAGGCGAAATTAATCCGGAAACGGGTTTTCTTGTCGACCTGAAATGGCTCAAGGAAATCATCAACATCAATGTTGTAGATAAGATTGATCATAGGAACCTGAATTTGGATGTGGACTTTATGAAGGACAAGCTGGCCTCTACAGAGAATCTCGTGATCGCTGTCTGGAATGAACTTATCCCTCACATTGAGAAGGAAGGGATACAATTGCACAGTATAAAAATTTATGAAACCGAAAATAATTTTGTTGAATACTTCGGGTAATTAGCATACAAATAAATGGATAGTAAAACACAAAAATTTACCGAAGAAGAGAACGAAGGTTATTTAAAGATAGACAGATATAATGAAGAAAAGATAGCATCGATTGCTGGTCATTATAAGGATATTTTACAGAAACTGGGAGAAGATCCGGAACGTGAGGGGCTGATCAAAACACCTGAACGGGTAGCTAAAGCTTTGCAATACCTTACACATGGCTACGATACCAAACCGGAAGAGATTCTTCGCTCTGCAATGTTTAAAGAAGACTATAGTCAGATGGTTGTAGTGAAGGACATAGAAGTTTTTTCTATGTGTGAGCACCATATGCTTCCCTTCTTTGGAAAAGCACATATCGCTTATATTCCAAATGGCCATATTGTTGGTTTGAGCAAAATTCCGAGAGTTGTAGATGCTTTCGCCCGCAGGCTGCAGGTTCAGGAAAGACTAACCAATGAAATAAGAGATTGTATCCAGGCGACCCTTAATCCGGCAGGAGTAGCAGTGGTTATGGAGTGTAAACACTTATGCATGGCCATGAGAGGAATACAAAAACAAAATTCTGTGACTACAACCTCTGCTTTTACAGGGGAATTTGCAAAAGACAGAACAAGGGCAGAGTTTTTGAGGTTAATTACAGCGAATTTACATTAATAGAAATTTTTAAGAACAGGATGGAACCAGTAGGATTAAAATAGTTGTTTTAACCTTTATCGGCTCATCTGGTAACTAAACACAATAAAAATAAATAGATGAAAGCATATATATTTCCGGGGCAGGGTGCGCAATTTTCAGGGATGGGGAAAGATCTTTATCAGAATGATGAAGCAAAAGAATTATTTGAAAAGGCGAATGAGATTATTGGTTTCAGGATCAGTGATATTATGTTCTCCGGTTCGGATGAAGAATTAAAACAGACTAATGTAACGCAGCCAGCTATCTTTTTACATTCAGTTATTCTTGCAAAAACTTTGGGTGCTGAATTTAAACCGGATATGGTTGCAGGGCATTCTCTTGGGGAATTCTCTGCATTAGTTGCTGCTTCTGCTTTATCTTTTGAAGATGGATTAAGACTGGTAATTGCAAGGGCAAATGCGATGCAAAAGGCTTGCGAAATTCAACCATCTACAATGGCTGCAATTCTTGGCCTTGCAGATGAGGTCGTTGAAGGAATCTGCGCAGATATTCCTGAGGTGGTGGTGCCAGCAAATTATAACTGCCCGGGCCAGCTGGTTATATCAGGAAGCCTTGAGGGAATAGATATTGCTTGCCAGAAATTAACTGAGGCAGGTGCAAAAAGAGCATTGAAACTGAATGTTGGAGGAGCCTTTCATTCTCCGCTTATGGAACCTGCAAGATTGGAACTCCAGCAGGCTATTGAACAAACAGTGATTCAGGCACCGGTTTGTCCAATTTATCAGAACGTAGATCCAACGCCAAATACAGATCCTGAAAAAATAAAATTGAATTTAATTACTCAGTTAACCGGTGCTGTGCGGTGGACTCAGACTGTAGAAAGTATGCTTGCGAATGGTGCAGATGAATTTATAGAGGTTGGTCCTGGAAACGTACTGCAAGGCCTTGTGAAAAAGGTGAGCAGGGAAGTTAAAACCAGTTCAGCGACAGTTACTGTTTAATATGAAATTTCAAATCAACTAATGTGAGCGTAGGGGGTAGAATCCGGTTTCTGCTGTTAATCATGGGTGTATGCTGTATTCTAACAGCGATATCCCTGAAGAATTCTATCACCAGGAAAGATCTTTTAAAGCATGAAGCGCAGAAACTGCAGGCTAGTCTTTCGGCAAGTGAACAGTTGGTTTTTAATTTTTTAAATCAGAAGCAACAGGTAGAGCGGGCAAAAAAATTCCATTTATCTGACGAACTCGGGTTAAATTTTATCAATACCTACAGAGAGAAGGGCATTAACCTGATGACCTATAAGGATCATGAGCTTAAATTCTGGAGCTCTTATCGAATTACACCCCCCCGAGACAGTATGGTTAAGGAGGGGGTATCCTTTATGTCTTTTCCAAACGGCTCTTATGAGGTGATTAAGAGGACTTTAGGAAGATATGTTTTTGTCTTTTTGATTGATGTCAAAAATGACTTCCGGATAGAGAACCGCTTTCTTAGAAATGATTTTTCAAAGAACCTGATCTCTTCGAATGTTCTGGAACTGGCCTCTTTTACAGATGAAGAGTTCTATGGAATTAAAAGCAGCACAGGGAAATTACTGTTTGAAGTTAAGCTTAACCCGGGTTATAGTAAAAATGTCTATTCTACGATAGAAGTCTGGTTGTGGGTTGTTGGACTTTTTAGCTTTTCCTTGTTTTTTAACGGATTATGTGCCTGGCAGGCGAAAAAGGGGCATTATGTTCTTTCCACTCTTCTGTTGATCGGTTTTTTTACAGTCGTCAGGTTAACAGATTTACAATACGGCTGGTTCAACCATCAATTCAGTCTGGAGCTCTTCAGCCCAACGGTGTACGCAGAGAGTTTTTTCCTGCCCTCTCTTGGAGATCTGTTA
>NZ_QAIL01000585.1 GCF_003061025.1 Pedobacter sp. HMWF019
AGCTGCCCCTGTTCAGGGCCATTAATTTTATCTGGCATATTTTATCTGAATTGCACCAATGTGGAGATGGGAAATTCTAATAAAAATTATGGCTGATATTTGAAAGGGAAGGTATTCAGCTTAATGCAAGCTGATCACCCTGGTCATTTGCCATTTTCCGTCCTTTTTGCGCCATAGGGTTACAAATTTACTAGGCACACTTTCTCCTTGTTCTGCAATGTTGCGAAAACTATGGTATCCAAACTCAACAGCGCCGTAGTTTGGAATTTCATAGACTTCAATACTGTTTTTGGTTAAGATGCGGGTGACTTTACCACAGATATTCTTTTTGATGGATTCCAACAACTGCTTTTTGGAAGTTGATAATCCGCCGCGGTCATGGTAGAATTCAATATCTTCTGCTGTCAATGAATCCATCAAGTCCAATTTGCAGTGGTTATAGGTGTCAAAATAGATGCTGTCCATTTTAACGATGGTATTGTACAGTTCTTTAGAAGCGGGTACGTAGGGTACTGGTTTATAGCGCTCCTGTAAAGTAGCCTGAGGATTATTATTGACCAGAAAATCGGTCTCTGTACTTATACGCCAGCCTGACTTTGTTTTTGTCCAGTAACGTGTAAATTTCGATTCTTCAACAATGATCTCTTTACCGTCGGATTGCTTCATGAAAAATTGTTGTACTCCTGTTTGAACGGCACTGTTTGCAGTTAACAGAAATACCTGCATAGTACCCGGACTTAGGATCCTATGCATGCTGGATAGTACTTTGGTGGATTTGTTTTTGCAGGAATTTCGTAGACGTTGTTCAAAATCAGCAAAGGTTTGTTGTATAGTTGGACGATTAAGTCCACCGTCATAGAGCATAACGAAATCTTTTGCATAGATTTCAGTTAACCTGTCTACTTCACAGGTTTTAAATGCAATTTCAAATATAAGGCTGTCTTTTGCATTGAATTCAATTTTAAGTTCAGCAGTTGTTTTATCAGTTTGGATGTCCTGGGCATTTACTTTTCTTGTAGAAGTGAATATAACACAGGCCCCTAATAGTAAGAGTTTTAGATTCATGATGCTTAGAATCAGTTGGTTCCTTATTTGTTACAAAATCAAAGACTATTGTATATTAACATATGCATTTTCTCATCGACCAATAAACAGCTTCGGTCGGAATTTCCTGAAATTTAAGGGCCTGGATTAACGCAATACATGAAAGAATTAAATAAAAGACAGGTTTGGGTTCCCTTTTCAATATTAAGCTTTTTTCTGTTTCTATAACATATAGGGATTTATGAGGGGAAAATATGTTTTCTGATCGCGCTGAACCTTACAGGCTCTGAGGCTTGATCATGAAAACATATTTTCTTGGGTGCAGACCGGGGAGGTGGTGAAAGATAAGACTTTGCGCTGATCAAAATTTTGATTGAAGCTATAGAGCTTCTACTTCTTCTTTTGATAGCCCGATTTCTTTTGCAATATGTTGTAGCTATTACATCAATCGGTATGTAGCTATCCTATAATGTGGGCTGTAATATCTTATTTTGTGGTTTTGCGCAGAAAATTGGAATGTTTGTCACGCGTTCTTCTAAGAATTGGACGAACTGGGGGAGGGTATTAGATCGCTTCGATTTCTTGAATCGAAAGTTTGGTGGTTTTGGCTATAAATTCGTTAGTTAAGCCTTCTTTTTTTAATTCCTGAGCTATTTCCATCTTACCTTTAAGTTCGCCTTTAATCTCACCATTAATTTCACCTCTGATGTACAAGATGTCCTTTTCTTCTACAAATATTTTTCCTGTTAGTGCCATATTTTTAATTGATGTTTTCT
>NZ_QAIL01000586.1:0-9551 GCF_003061025.1 Pedobacter sp. HMWF019
GGATTGACCCTGGCAAAAGAGTGAAAATCTGGTAAATATATTTATCGATTGTACAATGAAAAGGCTATTCTTCTTAATAAAGAATAGCCTTTTCATTGTTAGTCGTCGATTGAGGTACTATTCTCTCATAAAGAGTGTCGTTTTCCCACTTTGTTTAAGGATCATTTCTTTTTTTTCAGTATTAAACTCAATTAAAATATCATCAGCATCAAATTTGAATTTATCTTTTGTTAATGTTTCCAGCGGGAACTCAGGCTGCCCGGTAGCCTGTGCCATAAGTACAGTACCTTGTTTAGTGAACGTTATCTTCAGAGGCATCTGCTTAGATGCATAAATGCCAAGATGAGCATCTAGATCTTCACTTTTAATCTCGATCGGTTTTAAGTCGGGGATGTTAAACGGCCGATGATAAAAAATGCTTAAAACAGCAATACTAATGTCATTAACAGGATAATTTGCACCGTTTATACTGGATGAAAAGGAAACATCGTCATCAAATCTGAAGGTCACACTGTGGCTTCCATAAGTGTCGCCACCATGTCCAATACCAATTTTCCCATAAAAAGGCACTTTTGTCAATCCCATTCCAAATTCATCCTGATCTTTAAATAATCTCATCTGATTGTAGCTTTCTGGTTTAACAAGTTTTCCCGCTACCAATGCATTGATAAAAGTAAGCATATCTGCAGGCGTTGACAGCATATCGCCCACGCCAATTATATTCGGAAAATAAATATCCTTGATCTTATTCCACGAAATAGTACGTTGATAAGGCCGGGCTTCCGCTTTTTCTGATTCGTTGGCTTTAGAAGAAAATGTATGTTGTAATCCTATTTTATTTGAAATGCGATTTTTAATCAGTTTGCTGTAAGGCTGACCAGTTATGTCCTCCAAAATATAACTCAACAATAAGTAACCTGAATTGCAGTACAATTGCTTGGCCCCAGGTTCAAAATGTACTTTCTTTCCTGTAATGGTCTGTAATAATTCTGTTTTAGTATGTGGGTTGGTAATCCAGGCCTTATTGTCTGTATCATTTACATAATCCATTAACCCACTGGTATGGTTGAGCAAGTTTCCAATGGTGATCTTGGCGGCATTTGGCATTTGCGGGAAATATTTATACAGCTTTGTATCCAGAGACAATTTGCCCTCTTCAATAAGCTGAAAGATCAGTGTTGCAGTAAACATTTTGGTCATTGAGCCAATCCTGTAGAGGGTATTAGATGTGGCCAGAATCTTATTGTTGTCTTCCAATGAACTGTACCCCATCGATCTTTGATAAATAATTTTACCCTTTTGGGATATGGCAAAGCTCCCCATGCAACGATTATTCGCAGCGAGCGCATTAAAAAAACTGTCTAATTTTGCTGTATTGATTTCCTGGGCCTGGACGCCAGCAAAAAGAAGAAAAACAGCAAACAGAGAAGCGGTAATTTTTTTCATAATTGAGAACAACTTAGACAGAAAGATCTAACCATGCTTGTGAAGGTTTAGGATTTTAATCGTAATATGATCTTTCAACCCACCAAAAAACTTCTTCAATACCTTTTCAAATACAGGGTCTGTACCTGGAACAGCTGCAAATAAAGTCATGCAGGATTTTAGCTTTAGATCGTCCGGACTGCCAAATATCTGATGAGCACTATCATTTTTAAGGTCCAGAAGGGTGTTACACATCAAAATCAACCTTGCACCCAATACACGATGCTCAAGATATTCCTGAGCCTCTGCTAAATCCTCTATAGCATATAGCTTTGAAGTTTCGGTAAATCCCAATCCCTGAATTTGTGGAAAGATAAACCACATCCAGTGACTTTGTTTTTTGCCATTTTGTATCTCTGTTAGCGCCGTTTGGAAAACTGGTTTTTGCGCATTAATAAATCTCTCCAGGTTGTGCTGCTTCATCTCATTATCTTCAAGGAACGTGAATATATTGAATTAAATATCAAATCAGTAGTTGCTGGGCAGTTTAATTTTCACAGTGGGGCATATAGCAGAAATTTCTAGCTTTGAATATGGAAAATAAGAAGAATAAGGTTTTCGAAAGCTACAATATCATTGCCGACTGGTTTGCCGAAAACCGTTACCAGGGGTTGATGGAAAAAGCCTATCTCGATAAAATCATAGAGATTTTAGGCAAGGGTTCCAGCATACTGGATCTGGGCTGCGGAACTGGAATGCCCATGATGGGGTACCTTTTAAGCCAGGGAATGCAGGTTGCCGGAGTGGATGCCAGCCATCGTATGTTGGAGATTGCAAAAAATAACCTTCCTTTTACCGATTTTCAGCTAGCCGATATGCGGGAACTTTCACTCGGTAAGAAATTTGATGCCATCATAGCCTGGCATAGCTTTTTCCATCTTCCTTCAGATGACCAGCCCGCCATGTTCGATGTTTTTAAAGAGCACCTTAACCCTGGAGGTATCTTAATGTTCACCTCAGGTAAAGAACTGGGAGAAGCCTGGGGAATGAACGGAGGAGAAAACCTCTTTCATGCCTCATTAGATAAAGCGCTGTATAAATCACTTCTGGAAATGCATGGCTTCCAGGTTTTAGAATACAAAGAAGATGATCCGGATTGCGGAAATGCCACCATATGGATGGTACAATTGCATTAGAAATTAGATTTTGCTAAAATCTAAAAATATATACCTTTGAGACAAATAAAGACTTCTAAAATTTAGATTCCACTAATGGATATAGATGCAGATTTATTGGCCGGTTTAAAACTTGATCAGCAGGGTTCCTTTGAAAACCTGTTTAACAGGCATTGGGAAGATCTGTATAAAAAAGCGTACCGAAGACTGCAAGATCAGTCTGAAGCAGAAGATATGGTTCAGGATATTTTCGCAACCATTTGGAGCCGTCGCCATAGCATTGAGATCCATACTTCTTTTCAGGCCTATCTTCAAGGCGCGCTGAAATATAAGATCATGAAATGGGTGGAACGTAAAAATCTTCATGAGAGAGTTTCTGCACATCTTTTGTCCAGAATGGAAGAAATGGAGAGCAGTATTTTGGAAATGATTGCTGCTGCCGATGTAAAGAAGAGTTTGGATGAAGCAATTCAGACCTTTCCGGAAAATATGCGTAAAATATTTATGCTCCGTACCGAGAACTATTCAGTCCGTGAAATAGCCGAAGCATTGGGACTGGCAGAACAGACGGTTAAAAATAACAATGCAGAGGCACTGCGACGTCTAAAAGCCATGCTTTCCACCAAACATCCCGATCTTAATCAATCCTTTTTCATTGTCTTGTCGGCGATAATACTAAGTTAACAATTAAATAACCTTTTCTTGAAGTACTTTTTCTCTGCTGAAGGCACTATGTAGTTGTAAAAGACTAATAGTGGAAGATTCATATTTTAAAAGACTTATAAAAAAATACAATAATGATACTGCTAATGCAGCAGAAAGATTTGTTGTAGACCTATGGTACGATTCCTTTGACCGTGATCCTGAAGGTAAGCTCCCTGGTGTATCCAGCAAGGAGGAGAAGGAATCTACAAGACTTCGTATCCTTAACCGGATAGACTGGCAAAAAACCAAATTACCCTGGTATCGAAGCACCTGGATCCAGATCGCTGCCATAGGCCTTCTGGTTTCGGGAGTAGCAGTGCCTTTTTTTATACAAAATACTTCTCGCCAAACTCTTCAGGCAAAACGATTGGCGCCGGTAATCTACAGTACAGGTCAGAAAGAGATTAAAAGAATCCTTCTAACAGACAGTACTGTAATCTGGCTAAATGCGAATTCCAGCATCAGCATAGCGGAGAATTTTGGAAAGACTGAGCGTAAACTCTTTTTGAAAGGGGAGGCCAATTTCGAAGTACACAGAGATACCCTAAGGCCATTCATTGTCGACACCAGGAAAATCAAGGTAAAAGTACTTGGTACTGCATTTAACGTTCGGGCCTATCAGCAATTGAATGAGATCAAAGTCCGTGTAAGCCGGGGAAAGGTAAAGGTTAACGATGAAATAAGAGAATTGGCCCTGTTGACCAAAGGAAAAGGTTTGATATACAATAGAGTGACCGGGGATACCAAAGTTGAAGATGTAATTCCAACGAATACCAGTACCTGGATAGATGGGAAGGTTGTACTTGTAAAAGCCAGTTTCCAGGAGCTTGCTCAGGATATGCTCAATATGTATGGCTTAAAACTCAGTACCACTGATAAACAGGTGAGGTCTTTCAGATATAATGTTACACTCCACGCTAATCAGTCTCAACAGAAAGTATTAAAACTCTTAATGACCATGTTAAACAAAAATTATAAACAGGAGGGCGAGCATGAGATAATTATATATTAAAAAACATACCCGTCGAACCACAGAGGACTCGACGGGCGATTTTGTGCTGGTGGTATCTAGTTTGGACGCTGTATAACCACCGGCATTAGTAATAAACTAATCACTAACTATTCAAATCTATGAAACCGTGGCTTGTAATCAAAGACCAATGAGCTCATATTTTGAATAAAAACCAACTATAAATGAAACAAAAAATACTGCTATTGCAGAAATTTATGCGTATTACAATTATCATCAGTTTGATTACTGTTGCGGCTTCCCAATTTTTATGGGCAGGAATATCCAGAGGACAGCTACTTCAGCGACATCTGGATGTATCTTATGAAAAAATAAGTTTATATGATCTGATCAGTGAGGTGCAGAAGAAAAGCAAGGTGGATTTTGCTTTTACAGACAATTTGAACCTGGAGAAAATTATGGTCAGCAATGCCAGCTTCAGGAACAGCACTTTAGAATCTGTATTGAATGCAGTCTTAACACCAAACAAAATCAGTTTTAAAGAAAAAGGAGGTACGATCATTCTTTCCAGAATGCAGGTGCCTGGTCGGATTAGAGGTAAAATTATAGATGAAAGTGGAAAACCTTTGGTGGGTGCAGGTATCAAAGTCCTTGAGCTTAAACGTACGGTAAGTGCAGATGCAGACGGGAATTTTGTGATGGATGTACCCCCGGGAACCTACACGGTAGAAGTCAGTTATATTTCCTTTAGTCTGCAGCGAAGAACGGATGTTGTGGTAGCAGAAGGTAAATCAGTAGTTCTGGATTTTACACTCAAAGATGAATTGAGCAAGCTTGATGAAGTTGTGGTGGTGGGATATGGAACACAGAAACGTAAAGAAATCACTTCTGCAATTACTTCCATTAAAGCAGAAGACTTTAATAAAGGCGCAGCAAGATCACCTATGGATTTGATTCAGGGCAAGGTTCCTGGTTTAAATATTACCAGGACCCAGGGAAATAATCCAAATTCAAGCCCTTCTATCCAGTTACGTGGTGTAACATCTATTACCGGAACGAGAACACCTCTGATTGTAATAGACGGAATTCCAGGCGGAAATTTAGATCTGTTGCAGCAGGATGATATTGAATCCATAGATGTACTTAGAGATGGGTCTGCAGCAGCCATTTATGGTACCAGAGGTAATGCTGGTGTGATATTGATCACTACAAAAAAAGGCAAATCAGGAGAACCCAGATTTGATTACAACAACTATTTCCAGAAGGATTTTGTAGATAAGAAACCAGATTTTCTATCAGCAGATCAATGGAGAGCGAAAATTGCTTCAGGGGATATAAAGCCGCAACAGGATCTGGGGGCATCTACAGATATGTATAATGAGTTGATCAATAAAGATAACCTGAGTCAATACCACAATTTTGCGGCATACGGTGGAGGAAATAAGACCAATTACAGGGCTTCCGGCTACATGAATGATTTTCAGGGTATTGCAAAATCAAACCGGAGAGAGCAGTGGGGAGGCCGTTTAAATATCAATCAGAAAGGACTTCAGGACAAATTCACCTTGCAGGTAAATATGGTGACTAATTTTAACAAGGCGAACTTACTTGGTGGCGGAAGTGGTGATTTTGAACAGGCAGTGATTTGGAACCCTACCTCACCCATTATGAATCCGAACGGAACCTTTAACAACCCTAATGATGGGTACAACCCACTTTCAAGGCTGGCCAACCGCATCAGTGAACGTGATCAGCAAACCTTTTCCGGTGATGCAAGAGGTACCTTAGACCTGCTCAGCGAACTCTCTTTCTCCGTGTTTGGATCTTATCAGCGCAACAACTACAACGATAGATATTTCCGTTCTATCAATGACTGGGACCAACGTCCTAATTCAATTTACCGGGGAATGGCTTACGGAAGCAAGGAAAATGTACTCAACTGGACTAAAACTTTCGAACCTACTTTAAATTTTAAGAAGACATTTCATACAGATCACAGTGTGAGTGCGGTTCTTGGATATAGCTACCAATATTCTACAACAGAGCGTTTCAATGTGAGTAATAATGGCTTAACCACCGATGCTTTTCTAGACTGGAACCTGGGTGCTGGTGGCGCAATTGGCAACACAGCCTTACCAAGGCCGGGAATTGGCAGTTTTAAGGAAGACGATACTTTGATCGCCTTTTTTGGAAGAGCAAACTATACTTACCAGGGAAAATATTTTGCCCAGTTCATATTAAGAAGAGAAGGTTCTTCAAGATTTGGAGCCAATAATAAATATGGAAGCTTCCCTGCGGTATCTGCAGGCTGGATGTTAAGTGAAGAAGCATTTATGAAAAATATCCCTGTTATCAACAGCTTGAAATTAAGAGCTGGTTATGGGGTAACAGGAAATGCTGGAATTAATAATTATCAGTCTCTGATTACATTGGGGACAGGCGGTTTGTATCCTCAGGGAACCGAATATTACCAGACCTATGGTGCAGGAAGGAACCCGAACCCCGACCTTCGCTGGGAGCGCAAGGCAGAATGGAACTTTGGTCTGGATTATGCCATATTGAACAATAGAATTACAGGATCTATTGATGTATATAACCGCAAGACAAAAGATTTACTGTTGAACTATGTGGCACAGCAGCCAAGCTATGTGAGGGGAGATATTTATACAAATGTTGGAGCCATTCAAAATCATGGTATAGAGTTGCTGATCAGTGCAGTCGCTGTAAAAAACAACAATTTCCAATGGAATATTGATCTAACTGCAAATTCACAGTTCAATAAGCTGTCTTATCTCACCAATGATGTCTTTAAAGCAACATCTTTATTCTATTCTGATATACCAAATCCAGGAGCTATGGGGCCAGCCATCAGAATTGATGAGGGAGGAGCGATTGGTAATTTTTATGGAAAACGTTTTGCCGGGTTTACAGATGCAGGCGCCTGGTTGTTTTATAAAAAAGATGGTTCAGTTGCTGAGGCATCACAGATGACAGAGGAAGATAAAACCATTATTGGAAATGGTGTTCCTAAATATGGCTTGAGTCTAAACCAGACCTTTAAGTATAAGAACTTTGATTTAACGGTATTTTTAAGAGGGAAATTCGGCTTTGATATCCTGAATCTTCAGGACATTTTTTATGGTAACAAGAGCTATTTGCCAAATAACGTCTTCAACAGCGCTTTTGGTAAAAACAATCAGCTAAAAGCAGCTCCTCAATATTCTGATTATTACCTGGAAAAAGGTGATTTTGTAAAGCTGGATAATGTAACCTTAGGGTACAATTTTAAGCTGGAGAGTAAATACATCCGAAATGTCAGGGTTTTTATTTCGGGCCGGAACCTGATCACGATGACGGGTTATAGTGGTCTGGATCCTGAACTGCAGGATACCGGTTTTGATACCGGTGTAGATTCAAGAGGTTTCTATCCAAGAACAAGGTCCTGGACGGCGGGCTTAAGCGTAGGTTTTTAAGGAATTTAATAGCTAATCATTACAAAATACGAAGAATGAAATCATATATACGTAAGGCTATAGGCCTGTTGAGTTTAACAGTTGGAATAGGTACCCTAAATTCCTGCACTAAACTAGACGAAAAGTTGTACAGCGAGCTGTATAAAGAAAATTTTTATAAAAACAGAACAGAAGTTCTTCAGAGCGCGCTTCGACCCATGACACATTTGCAGTCCTGGATTGCCCCGATTCGTGGAGATGGTTATTATTATCACGCAGAGATGTCTGCAGATCAGCTGGCCTGGCCCCAGAAAGGCCGTCACGCCTATGATAACGGAGATCATATCCGTCAACATTATCACTCCTGGACAATAAATGAAGGCCGTTTAAACAATGCCTGGGTGGGTATGTGGACTGGCCTGGGTTATACCAACGCAGCGATTGAAGACCTGGAGAAACTAGATGCTACAGCGGTTGGAATGACAGCTGCTGAACTAAAAGTAATTATTGCGGAATTACATGTTTTAAGGGGATTTCACTATCTGAAATTAGTAGATATGTGGGGTAATATTCCAATAGCTACCAAAGTTGGGCTACCTAAAAACCCGGCCACAGCATCGCGCAAAGAGGTTTTTGACTTTATCAAAACAGAACTGGAAACCTATGTTCCGCAGCTGGCACCTTACTCGGAAGCCTTGATTGGACGCATAGGACAAACCGGAGGCTATGCCATGCTTGCAGAACTGTACCTGAATGCCGAGAAATGGGCTGGAACACCTATGTGGGATCAGTGTATTGCTGCCTGTGATAAAATATTGAGCGGTACAGCAGGAGGGCTAGGAGGAGCTCCCAAATTGGCAAGTAATTTAACCACAACTTTTTCCAATACGAACAGAACGGCATCTGAAGCCTTGTTTCAATTTGCTTATAGCCGTAAAGGCGGCTTTGAATGGCAATGGATTGTACTTCACGGCTTTTCTTATATGAACGATGTCCTTGATGTATCCTACGAGGGAAATAATGCTTATGTCGTTACACCACCTGCATTTAATGCCTACGCAGAAAATGATTTGCGTAAAAAAGAGTGGTTCTTATTTGGTCCACAATATAAATACGGAACAACAACTCCGGTTTTGGGCTCTGAAGAATACAGTGGAAAACCATTTATTCTGGTCAATTCCATCAGAAGGGAAAGTGAGGGCGATCTGACCACGGCAGGTGGTATGACAAAAGGAGAAGAGAACAGTGGGGCAAGGTTTAATAAATATAAATCCGGCCGGATCAGCGATGCAAATTATAAAGAGAACCAATTTATGATCTATCGCCTTACCGAGATTTACTTCGACAAAGCAGAGGCCATCATGCGTAAAAATGGAGGTGTAGCAACACAAGAGGCTGTAGGCCTGATCAATGAAAGCCGCAAGCGTGCGTTTACCGCGCAGGATTGGGAAGCTGCAAAATATACCACAACAAGTTTGACTATGGATGAACTACTTGCCGAAAAAGGAAGAGAGTTTATTTTTGAAGGGAAGCGCCGTACCGACATTATTCGTTTCGGCCGTTTTACCAAAGGTTCATGGTGGGATCATACCCCAACAAATGACACCCGGAGAGAAATTTATCCAATTCCTTTCCGCCAGATGGCGAATAACGTTAACTTGGTTCAAAATCCAGGATATTAAATGTTGTCAATCAGGGGCTGTTGCAGCCCCTGATGTTTTATTTTAAATATGAATATTAGAAAAATGATGCGTATGAAGTTAATGATGCCTTGTTTGCTGCTGATCTTATCGAGTTGGTTTGGGGGAACAGTATTTGCCCAGC
>NZ_QAIL01000586.1:9561-9853 GCF_003061025.1 Pedobacter sp. HMWF019
AAAGTAAAGAACTTTGGACCGGATCAGGCATTTATCCAACGTGTTTCTCTAAACGGAAAATTGCTCGATAGAACATGGATTACACACCAGGAAATTATCAATGGCGGAGAATTGGTCATTACAGCGGGGGATAAACCCAATCTTCAGTTTGGAATGAAGAATCTCTGGATCTCCGGCCTTTAGATTTTATATATATGGATATAATGATATAGATGTATAAATTATGTTGCATCGTTATGACAACATAACGGTGCAACAAATCAATTACTAAATATAGATCTAGGTGAGAGAC
>NZ_QAIL01000586.1:9863-11619 GCF_003061025.1 Pedobacter sp. HMWF019
ACCTGGCCAAAGAAATATTCGGATTTACACACAACAGGTTTGAAGGTGTCGGTTGCCAGGGAAGTGGCGGAATCCTGTTGGTGAAACCCTTTTTAGGAGCAGAAGATGACCATAAGCCATTGCTCAAACAAGCAGAACATGCCGCACCGGGTTTCTATGAGATCGAATTAAAAAATGGTATAAAAGCCAGTTTTGCAGTCAACAAACAAACCGGCATCCATCATTACACCTTACCTGCCGGTCAAAAAGGATTCTCTATAGATCTTGGGCATACTTTTAACAATGCTTTTGTTGGTGAAGAACATCGTATTGCCGGTACGGCACTGAAAGGTTGGATCGAGGCCAAAACAACTTGCCATGTGGGCAATTATAAAGTATATTATAACTTGTCGTTTAACCAGCCTGTAGAATGGAAGGAACTGGGTAAACATCAGCTGGTTGCTGTACCTGCCAATGGAGTTCAAGAACTGGAACTTCGGGTAGATATCTCTTCAGTTTCGACAGAATATGCTGTAAAATCATCAAAAGTAAAATTGTCTTTTGAAGCTGCAAAAGTAAAAAGTGCAAAAGCATGGGATGAACTTCTAAGCGTGGTTGAAGTTAAAGGAGATGCACAAAGGGAACGTCTGTTTTATTCCCTGCTGTATAGAACCATTCAGTCTCCTTATACGATATCTGAACCCGATGGAGCCTATCGGGCGGTGAACGGCAGCCTGCAAAAATCACAGCAGCCCCGTTATCATGGCTGGGCCATATGGGACAATTATAAAACACAGCTTCCATTGCTGTCCATATTGTATCCGGAAAGGTATGGCGATATGGTCGGCTCTATAGCCAACTTATATCCTTATGGCAAAAAAGACTTTGCCGGACGCCAGGAACCCTCAAATACAGTTAGGTCAGAACATGCCATGGTCGTTTTGCTTGATGCAGTAAAAAAAGGTTATCAGATTGACTTCCCTGCTATAAAAGATTCCGTTTTGGCAGAAGCCGGCAGACTTGATTTCACTAAGCCGGATAAAGCATTGGAAGCTTGTTACGACCTATGGGCACTTGCCGGGCTATTGAAATCTACGGGAGATCAGGCACAGGCTGAACATTACCTGGATAAAGCCATAACTTACAAGAAATTTTGGTTAAAGGATTTTAAAGACCTGTCGAGAAATGATGTAGACAGAATGGGAGCCAGGAGTTTATATCAGGGAACGATCCGTCAATACCGCTGGGCAGTACCCTTTGATGTTAAAGGCTTAGTGGAACTTGCAGGTGGCCAGCAGGCCTTTACCGACCAGCTCGATGATTTCTTCGATCATGATTACTTCAACCGGGCCAATGAGCCAGATTTACAGTCGCAGACCTTATATATAGCCAGTAATACGCCATGGAAGTATCAGTCCTGGGTCCACAAATTGGCAGTAGATACTGTGATCCAGCATTATTTTAACGACAACAGCAGAGGGATTGGCTCTTTCATTGACCGGATTTATAAAAATGAGCCTAAAGCATATATCCGAACCATGGATGACGATGCAGGAGCAATGTCGGGCTGGTTTGTACTGGCAGGGATTGGTCTACAGCCAGCTTGTGTAGGTGCCCCAGTCTATTATTTAAACGTACCGCTTTTTGAATCCATTACAATTGGAAAAGGAAACAAAGCTTTTAGAATTGAAGTAAAGAACTTTGGACCGGATCAGGCATTTATCCAACGTGTTTCTCTAAACGGAAAATTGCTCGATAGAACATGGATTACACACCA
>NZ_QAIL01000587.1 GCF_003061025.1 Pedobacter sp. HMWF019
TTGGATACGATTTTCTTTCTCGTGACATAATTTCTGTTAAGTTACCAAATTCACTTAACTTGCTGTCTACTCAAAGGTAGCAACTCCAGTCTCTAATATTAATAATTAAATGATAACTATTGATGGAATTAACAATAGTATCACCTAGTTGCATAAGTTTGGAGGGATTTTTCTTTAAAAATGTTTTTATCCAAGTTAATTGGCCAAGCAGTGACTGATTAAATGTCATTGCTTGTTGAGAGTTCGTCTGATAAGTACTATCAATGGAATTTATTGAAGTTTGAGTTTTTCCATAGTATAAGTCAATTGTCGGAACTTTCATCTCGCCGTATTTGAACTCATGCCTGAAGAAATAACCAATTTCTTTATCTTCAGGTGCCTTTAAGAAGATAAATTTCTGGTCAATTATTAAGGTATCACCAAATGCCTCCTTTTGTTTATAAATATACTGGAAGCTAAAATTTTTATAGCTACTAAGTTTATCAATCGTATTTTGAAATATGGCAACTTGCGCATTGCTGTTTAAACATGGCGTAAGAATCCCCAGGCAGATAAGTGGCTTAAATAATTTTTTAAAGTTTATCAGCATTGGTTTCCGTTATAGCCAGTAAATTAAACAATGTTATTTAAGACTTGTCTTAAATAAAGTTAAATAATCGATTGTATCTCTTTAATCTCTTAAGAGGTACCAAGTGTCATTCTTGGTTGTCGTTTTTATTTTAAATTTTATTCTTAAGGTTCTAAATATTCGTAATAATCTTATTGGGGATATATTAAAGGCATAATTTAACCTTCTCGGGGTGCCATGTCAAGATGCAAGAAATATAATCTATGGTAGCTTTCTAGAAACTGGAGCTAATTTGTCTGGAGATGGTGCTACGATTAAAGGAATAGGATTGGTTATAGGGAGTTATTTAAGAGCTGAAAATCAAATATAGCGAGCTCAGACTTATCCGGGATTCAGTGTTTACACGACTTAACCCAGGAATAATTTAAAATGTTTACCAACATTTTCTTCAGTGCAGTGTGGCTGCACTGAAGATGTCTAGTATTGCTGATACAATTTTCTAAACTACTGATGTATCAATTAAGTAAACAGACATGAAAAAAATTACAATCACCTTAGCTCTAATCTTTGCTATTTACTCTTGTAACTATGCACAAACCAATACATTTCCATCGAGTGGTAAAGTGGGAATTGGCACAACAAATCCAGATGCTCTATTGGTCGTATTAGGTAATGGTCCAAACTTAGGCACATTTTTGAGCCTTAATGATCAAGCTTCTACAGCGCGGACAGGCGTGCGATTAAGATTTGAGTCGCTTGGAATTGCTCACTGGAATGTAGGTGTTCCTCCCGATGTTGACGCTTTTACAATCAATGGCTGGGGAAGTAATACCAATCCAGAGTATTTTCGGGTAAACTCAATTGGTAATGTGGGCATAGGAACAACAAATCCAGATTCAAAATTAACTGTTAATGGAATTATCCATACAAAGGAAGTAAAGGTTGATATGACAGGGTTTCCAGATTATGTATTTAAACCCAATTACCACCTTCGCCCACTTACAGAAGTCAAGTCTTATATAGAGCAAAATCATCATTTGCCAGAAATGCCTACAGAGCAGGAAGTGGCAAAGAATGGTGCTAATTTAGGAGAATTGAACAAGCTGCTGGTCAAAAAAATAGAGGAGTTAACTTTATACCTAATTCAGCAAAAAGAAGAAGCTGATAAGCAAAATAATATATTGCAACAACAAATAACAGAGTTAAAAAGCAGGAATAAAGCTGATTAAGTTTTCTAAGTAATAACGTCACCCTCATATACATTTGCCGTTCTAAAGGTTATAGAAAAAAAGTTATCCACATTTTCTTAAGTGCAGTGTGGTCGCACTGAGTTTATTTTACTTAGCGCCCAGCTATCGCGATAACCTCTTTATAACCTTTTATATGAAAAAAACACTTTTGACATTCGTGTTTGCCTTGGGATTTATTTATTCCTATGGCCAAAATACCCTTCCTTCAACTGGTAATGTTGGTATTGGAACAACCAATCCGCTTGCCCCATTACATGTTAATGGAATCATTCGATGGGGAGGTCAAGCAGAAAATTACCTGTACTCAGGGGAAGATGGTATCGGTGGTTACATTGAGCAGAGAGGAAATGACATAACGAGTGCGAAAAACAGATTTCGTTTACAAAGTTCAGTTAAAGGTGACGAGGCTAATTATTCAACGTTTTTCATTGATCCTGAACGAGGCTTCAGCTTTCAATCTAATGGTTCTGGAAATGGCAACGTAGGTATTGGTACGGCAACCCCAACAGAGAAATTATCCGTAAACGGCAAAATCAGGGCGCAAGAAATTAAGGTTGAAAATGGCAACTGGCCAGACTATGTCTTTGATAAAGACTATGAACTTCCAACGCTAGAGCAAACAGAAACGCATATTAAAGAGAAAGGTCATTTACCCGGAATTCCCTCCGAAGCAGAAGTAAAAGCAGAGGGTATTGAAGTCGGAGAGATGAATGGGAAACTGCTCAAGAAAATCGAAGAGCTAACGCTTTATCTCATTGAGCAAAACAAAAAAATGAGTGCATTGGAAAAAGATAATATAGAGCTTAAAAAGGCAGTATTCAAGAGCCAAGAGAAACCACAATAGCAATCCAGTCAATACAATTATATATATGAAGTCAATAAAAAAAATCGGACTGTTCCTTCTGTTTATCCTTGGGGTAAACACTTTGAAAGCACAAGAAATTGCGCAAACAGAAATAGGAACTGTAGCAAACACAAAATTACTCTTGTATGAATACTATAATCATACAGGGCCTGAATGGATTAAGCTATTCAGAATGAAAAATTATAACGCAGATCTTGGTTTTTGGGGCAGATCAGGCGTATCTGGCCGGGTCTACTTTGTGGACTATCAAGGTGAGGGGGGCGCTTTTGTTGACTTTAGCTTTCCTCAATATATTTCCGCACAACAGAAACCGGTTATCACACTCAATGGAGCCTCAGTTAAAGATATTGAATGGTATGCCTTCCCTGGATCCGATGGCCCTGGAAGAGACTATTATGATGTTTATATAAAAACTCCTGGCTTTCATGTTGGATTAAGTTTCTTGGTTCGGGGATCAGATTATGTACCCGTTTTTACAAAAGCAGACCAGCCCACTACTACAGCAAACTGGAGCTATAGCTTATCTCCTGAATCCTTTAATTTTTACAGTGGAACAGGAAGGCTAGGATTAGGAACATTAAACCCAACAGAAAGACTTTCAGTAAATGGCAAAATCAGGGCGCAAGAACTCAAAATAGAAGCAGCAAACTGGCCAGATTATGTCTTTGAGAAAGACTATCAACTTCCAACGCTGGAGCAAACAGAAAAACACATCAAGTTAAATGGTCATTTACCCGGAATTCCTTCTGCAGCAGAAGTGAAAGCTGAAGGTATTGAGGTTGGAGATATGAATGCGAAACTGCTCAAGAAGATCGAAGAACTGACTTTGCATTTGATTGATCAGAACAAGCGACAGGAAGAACAGAGCAAGGAAATACAATACTTAAAATCTAAAATTAAATAATATGCTGAAACATTTTGTCTGTATAATGCTAACAAGGTCTGTTAGTTTTTCTATTACCCAAATAAATTTATTTCCGCCAAATGGAAATAATAGAGTCGGAACGATAGTTCTTGCAAAGTTTTAGGAAATCAATTTCAATGAAAGAATATGATGAAAAAATTTAATTCAATATTGATATTGCTTCTATTATTAATTAATACAGTAAAAGGCCAAGTAGATGTTTTTAATACTACTAATCTACATCCAGTCTCTCCTACGGCATTTCAATTTTTAAAATATGTTGAACTTCCTGTGAGCGAGTATACAGGAATTCCTTCTATAAACATACCACTTTATGAGATTATTACGGATGAGATAAAAATTCCATTGCAGTTAACATACTATTCGCAGGGTATTCGAGTCTCTCAAGAAGCAAGTTGGGTAGGTTTAGGTTGGGATTTACAATTTGGTAGTATTGTGCAAACTATAAACGATCGAGATGATTATGATGCAGAGGGAGGAGCTTTTCCTGTTGTTAAAAGGCTTCCAGATTTTTTCTTTAATGGTGATGGTTCCCCTCGCTATTTGCCAAATCGTTACATTGGAGGGGCTAATAGTGATGCATATAATGATGGAGTAGGATGGATGAATCCTTATCCTATAATTCAGCCTGTAGCTCGACAAGGATTTGCTATTGCAACGAATGCGTATATACCCGTTGAGGGGGATTTTTCTACTCAACAAGAGGCATTATTTAGTTCGCGTTATTATGATTCGGAACCCGATATCTTTGTTGCTAGTTTCTTAGGTCATACTCTAAAGTTTATTTTGGATTTCAAGCATAACAATAAGATTGTTGTTTTGAATGAAAAGGGATATGTTGTGAGTAAAACCGATACAGGATTTGTTATAGTTGCCCCAACAGGATCTAAATTTTTCTTTGAAATTAAGAGAACATTGAGGAATTCTACACTTACGCAAGCGGGAAATGGCGGAGCGGTAAGTAGCGGTAATGAAGCTGCTACTAATATGTATTTTCTGTCTAAAATAATAACAAATAATGGAAAAGAAATATCATTTGGGTACCTAACTACCGATGAATTTAGTAATTACCCGGATGCGAGTCAGAAACTTCAGAAATTAACATTTTTATCATCTGGGGCATCTAATAATTCTCGAGATTTCGCAAATGTGAATGCAATTGGAGGACAAAGCCAGCCGGCCGATAATTTATTTACTTTTACTTCATATAATTCCGAGCGATATACCTATTTGAATTCCATTACATTTCAAGGTGGTAGAGTTGAGTTTGATTTGTCTGACCGATCTGACATTCCAGGAGCTAAAAAACTAGATCTTGTTAAATTAATAAATTCTAACAATCTTCTGGTTAAGTCTTGGAAGCTTAATTACACCTATTTTGATGCAACGAATGTAGGTGGAAATGGCTATGATGCACAATCATTGAATTCAGTAGCTAAGTCCTTGTTGCGGTTGAAATTAGATAATGTGCAGGAGGTAAATGGGGGGAGTTATCAGTTTTCATATAAC
>NZ_QAIL01000588.1 GCF_003061025.1 Pedobacter sp. HMWF019
AAATACCATTTTGTTCTGTTTTTGGGAGAATATTTTTCTAGTGATGCTGTTGATTTATTTAATTATAATTGCTCAAATTCAATAATAAAACATGCAAGAAGTGCTAGATAGTTCGTTAGGATATAATTTTACAGTTTCTGAAAATCAGGAGATGATTAGGAAAATGGTGAAAGATTTTGCGGAACGGAACATCCGTCCAAATGTGATGGAATGGGATGAATCGCAGTATTTTCCGGTAGAGGTTTTTAAAAAACTTGGTGAACTCGGATTGATGGGGGTATTGGTTCCTGAGATTTATGGAGGATCGGGATTTGGGTACCAGGAGTATGTAGATGTAATTGTGGAGGTAGCAAAAGTTTGCGGATCTGTTGGCTTGTCGGTTGCAGCTCACAATTCATTGTGTACGGGCCATATCCTGGCTTTTGGAAATGATGAACAGAAGGCGAAATGGCTTCCTAAATTGGCTACCGCAGAATGGATCGGTGCCTGGGGATTGACAGAAGCAAATACAGGTTCTGATGCGCTGCGTATGATGACCACTGCAACACTTGATGGGGATGAATATGTAATTAATGGCTCGAAGAACTGGATTACTCATGGTAAATCTGGTGATATTGCCGTTGTAATGGTGAGAACGGGTGAAATAGGGGATTCTAAGGGAATCTCTGCGATTGTAGTAGAAAGAGGTACTCCTGGCTTTTCTGCAGGAAAAAAAGAAAATAAATTGGGAATGCGTGCGTCAGAGACAACTGAAATGATCTTTGACAATTGCAGGGTACCTAAGGAGAATCTCCTTGGTCATATAGGTGATGGCTTCAAACAGGCGATGAAAGTACTGGATGGAGGAAGGATATCTATTGCGGCTTTGTCTTTGGGGATTGCGAAGGGAGCTTATGAAGCTGCGCTGGCATATTCTAAAGAGCGTCATCAGTTTGGGCAACCGATTTCCAGTTTCCAGGCGATCAGTTTTAAGCTTGCGGATATGGCTACAGAGATTGAAGCTGCGGACTTGCTGATTAGGCAGGCTGCGGATATGAAGAACCGTGGTGTGAAGATGACCAAAGAGGCAGCCATGGCAAAATATTTTGCTTCGGAAGTTTCGGTCCGTGTTTCTACGGAAGCTGTACAAATCTTTGGTGGCTATGGCTATACGAAGGATTTTCCGGTAGAAAAGTTTTATCGTGACAGCAAGCTGTGTACCATTGGAGAGGGAACTTCAGAAATTCAGAAAATAGTTATTGCAAGAGAAGTTTTAAATGCATAACTTGTATCCGCAATTTGTTTAAACCAGCATATTCTAACCAAATATAAAATTCAAGCACCCGGTGATCAAAAGATCACCGGTTTTTTTATGTCTTTATATGGGGGTTTTTAGAGCTGTGGTGCATTTTGAGAAGAGACAACGCTGTCTACTACAAATACACTGAAACCTCTCCAGGGTAAACTGGAATTGTATTCTTTGTAATGTAACTGGTATACTTTTCCACTGTTGGACATCAATTGTTCTGCGAGTTTCTGATCGGCAATTGAAAATTCAAATTCGTTGGATTGTAAGGTGCCTATTTGCTTGGATTGTATTCCCGACTGGATCAATTTACCTTCATAGGTTTTAAATAAGTATCCTTTTTTTACTACATAATTGAGTTCTCCGGATTTGACGCCTTCTCCTAAAACAAAGAAATAATGATAGTAGGCAAGCGAGCCAATCACCAGTACAGCGATGATGATACCGTAAGTAAGTACTTTTTTTCCTGTTGTCATAAGTTTATATATATAAGCTAATTTACATATTATTCATATATAATTATACCAAGTTTGGTGATGTTAAGCAC
>NZ_QAIL01000589.1:0-2478 GCF_003061025.1 Pedobacter sp. HMWF019
ACGTAATACCATCTCCACCCCGGTCTGCATGTTGATCCTCCACACGGGTCACCTGGCTATACTTTTTCAGATATTCACGAATCAATTTTCTCAGAATACCATCACCTTTTCCATGAATCAGTTTAATAAAAGGAAAGCCCATCATAACAGACCTGTCCAAATATTTTTCAACTTCCTGTAAAGCGACTTCACCCCGCATTCCCCTCAAATCCAGCTCTGCAGTAAAAGAGCTGATCGCTTCAGAAATACTGCCAGAATAAGAATTGGCCTGTATCGTTTTCCTCGCCTGCGTATTGCTGATCTTGTGAACCCTGTTCTTTTTCAAAACAGACCTCAGATCGCCCAATGCCACCACCAGGTTATCCCGGTTAATTTCCAGTACCTGTCCAGTAGTTTCACTATTATTGAGTTGTACCCAATCTCCAACCTCTATAGGTGTATTTAATTTTTGTACAGGTGCTTCCGTTTTCTTTTCTTCCTTCACCTGGTGCTGCACCAACTGTTTCTGCAGGTTTTGCCGAAGCTCTTTAGTCGCTACCTTATCCGCCTGTTTTTCTTTAATTTCGGCGATCGTATTCTCGACCAGCTTGTTTGCATTTTTAATAATAGATTGTGCCTCCAGCTTCGCTTCCTTAATCAGGCTCTTCTTATTTTCCTCCAGAAATAGCTTCAGTTTTTCATTCTCAGCCAACAGGTTTTTCACCTTGTTCTGCTGGGTAGAAAGATGGATTTTAGTATCGTAAATCTGCTTCTTCTCTCTCTCCAGATCCACCAGCAAACTGTCTATACGGTTTTGATTGGTACCGGTCTTTTCTCTCGCCAGCTTTAAAACCTCAGGCTGCAAACCAATATTCTGCGCAATCTCAAAAGCATATGAACTACCCGGTTTCCCAATCTCAAGAACATACAAAGGTTTCATTTTATCATTATCAAACAACATAGAGGCATTTTCAAGCCCAGGTGTATTGCCTGCAAACAATTTCAGGTTCGAATAGTGCGTCGTAATTACCCCCCTCACCTTCTTATTGTTCAATACCTCCAGCACTGCTTCTGCCATAGGCCCGCCGAACTGTGGATCTGTACCTGTTCCAAACTCATCAATCAGCACCAGAGACTTCGGTGTAGCATGCGCAACAAAATACCGCATCTTTGTTAAATGGGCACTATAAGTACTCAAATCACTTTCTATAGACTGATCATCTCCGATATCTGCAAAGATATTGTCAAATATACCTACCTCACTCGACTCATGAACAGGAATCAATAACCCGCTCTGAATCATAATCTGCAACAGACCAACCGTTTTCATACAAACAGATTTACCACCGGCATTAGGTCCGGAAACCAGCAATATCCTCAATGTATCATGGATCTGCATATTTAAAGGAACTACTGTTTTCTGATCTTCTTTGAAAGACAGAAACAAGAGCGGATGTCGTGCATTCACCAGTTTAGTCCTCGCTTCTTTCACCAAAACCGGCATATCTGCCTCCACCTCTATCGCAAAAAGCGCTTTTGCACGTACAAAATCCAGCTTTGTTAAAAAGCCATGATAAGACAATAATAAAGGAGTATAAGGCCTCAGGTCATTGGTTAAAGCAATCAGAATCTTAATGATCTCCCTGCGCTTATCAAATTCCAGGTCCCTTAACTTGTTATTTAAAGTAAAGACCTCCTCGGGCTCCATATATACCGTCTGGCCGCTGGCCGATTCATCATGGATAAATCCTTTCAGTTTTCTCTTGTTTTCAGCCAGGATCGGAATACACATCCTGCCGTCACGAATAGTCAAACTTCCATCAGCCACCCAGTTGTTTCCAACAGCCTGTTTATAGATGGCATCCATCTTTTTCCTGACTTCCTGCTCACCTTTTGCAATATCCCCAATGATCTGCTGCAAAGCAGGAGAAGCATTAGGTTTGATCTTACCTTTGGGATCAAGAACAGTTTCAATCTTTTTAAGGATATTTTTCTCTACAGGCAGATGCTCAAATAAAGCTTCCAGGTTAGGATAAACTTCTTTTCTTTCATCAAAAAAACGAAGTACAGAGAATACCGTTTGAAGAGAGGCATACATTTGAAATAACTCCTCCTCCACCAGGTAACTTCCTTCAGCCCGGATCTTATCCGCTAAATATTTAATATCAAAAAAAGTACTGATCTGCAGGGGTTCCTGATTTTCGAGTATACTTTTAAATTCTCTGGTTTGTCTTAAAAATTTATTTATCTGGTCATAATTGGTCATGACCTGCATTTTACTCACCATTTGCTGTCCCATAGGGCTTAAACAATTTTTATGGATGAGTCCTCTAATTTCGTTGAAACCTAAACGTTCCAAACAATTTTCGGGATATAACATAATTACTTTTGCGTCGTTTGAATTTGAACCTTCTTTAACTTTTTCTTCCTGATCTTCTTCTTAGGTTTCACTAATGCACTGTCCTTTTTAACCAATAAAGAATCCTTAACCTTTACATT
>NZ_QAIL01000589.1:2488-7673 GCF_003061025.1 Pedobacter sp. HMWF019
CTTTTTCTGCAGTTTTTTATTCGCGGCAGCCACAGAATCTGCAACAACTTTATCCACTTTCTTTTTTGCTGCTGTCAAATCTGACTTTATCTTTTCGTATATACTGCTCATGAGATCCGGATGCGTATAGTAAAAGTTCATACTTTTCGTATATGCAGCAGAGTCAATTCCATACTTTTTATAAATGCCTTTGTAAAAAGAAGAAGCTACCTTTTTAGCCGAATCTGGCACGGGAATCGTATTCACATACCCATCGGCTACATGGATATCATACAGTATTTTCCCCATATCATCAGGTTGTATAATATCTTTGGGAACAGGGGGCTTACATCCAAACAGGAATAAAGATGCAATTCCCGCTAACAAAATCTTCTTCATCGTATCATCAATTTTTTCTCTACAAACCCTGAAACAATCCTTCTTTTAAACACCTCCCATCTCTCTATGCAAGTTATGCCTGGCTTCATCAATCTGTAAACATTATCTTTTCTTGCCGCAAATTGCGTCAAGGTTGTTAATTTTACCAAAAATACTGATAAATGAGCATAGCCGATAACTTATTAAAATATAAAAAGGAATTAGAAAGTACCTCTGCGAAACTCGTCGCTGTTTCCAAGAATAATGAAGCCGATGCGGTTCAGGAAGCTTATGATGCCGGACAAAGAATTTTTGGTGAAAATATTGTACAGGAACTTGTTGATAAACATGCCCTATTACCAAAAGACATTGAATGGCACTTAATTGGCCACCTGCAGACCAATAAGGTAAAATATATTGCACCTTTCATCAGTCTGATTGAATCTGTAGACAGCCTAAAACTCCTGATAGAAATTAACAAACAAGCGTTAAAAAACAATAGGGTAATTGACTGCCTGCTGCAGGTCTACATTGCAGATGAAGATACCAAGTTCGGCCTGGGCTTTGATGAAGTCATTGAACTCCTCAGATCCGAAGAATTTGAAAGCTTGAAAAATATCAGAATTGTAGGATTGATGGGAATTGCCACCAATACTGAATCTAAAAAACAGATCCGTGATGAATTCCAGGAATTGAAAGTTTTATTCGATGGAATTAAACTGACTTTTTTCCGGAAAGATGCTTATTTTAAAGAAATTTCAATGGGAATGTCTGCAGATTATGAAATTGCCGTTGAAGAAGGCAGTACCATGGTAAGAATTGGCAGCAACATATTTGGTAAAAGAAAACTCAAACATTTTAAAGCAGAATGAGTATAACTATCCGCGTCGCAGAAAAGCAAGATTGTCCGGCACTCCTTGAACTCATCCATGAGCTGGCAGTCTATGAGAAACTACCAGAAGAAGTAACGGTGACCCTGGAAGAGTTTGCAGATGCAGGCTTTGGAGAAAAACCTGTATGGAAAGCATTTGTTGCCGAAAACGAAGATAGGATCATTGGTTTTGCCCTTTATTATACCCGTTATTCTACCTGGAAAGGTTGCCGTCTTTACCTTGAAGACTTCATTGTTACTGAAGCATACCGTGGAAAAGGGGTCGGAAAACTCCTTTTTGAAACCGTAATGCAAGAAGCAAAAGACAAAAACTACAATGGAATGAACTGGCAGGTACTCGATTGGAACGAACCTGCAATCAATTTCTATAAAAAGTATGAAGCCAGTATAGAAGCTGGCTGGTTAAATGCTTCCTTTTCCAAAGAACAAATAAAAAAATAGAGATATGAAAAAGATTGCTGCACTACTTGCTCTATCAAGCATCCTCGCTTGTCAAAGTGAAAAAAAAGGTGGCCAAACGGCCGATTCCACAAACACCGAGGCCGCTGTCATTACAGACACCTTAACGTTTAAATACGATTCACTTAAAGTATACAGCAAACTGGCACTGCCGGCGAACAGTAAGGACACCACTAAAGCAACTATCGTATACCCGGTATTCAGCAGCAATAAAGTCAATTCATTTATTCAGGCAGCCGCACTGAAAACAGACAGTCCCGACGATCCTAAATATAAAGATTACAGCGAGCTTGCTACAGGATTTATCAAAGGCTTTGATGATTATAAAAAAGACAATAAAGACGACCAGCAAACCTGGTTTAAGGAGGTTCACATCAAGGTTCTTCCACAGCGAAAAGGTTACCTGGGCTTACGATACGACTTCATAGACTATGCAGGTGGCGCACATGCAAATTACGCCATCGTATTCAACAACTATAATACCCTCAGCAATAAAAATGTAACAATCGATAGTCTGATCAAACCTGGGAGCCTTCCTGCATTAACTGCGACAGCAGAGAAAATCTTTAGAAAAAATGAAAAATTGACTCCAAAACAGAGCCTGGCAGATAATTACTTTTTCGAAAAAAACACCTTTTCGCTACCACACAATTTTACCATAACAAACCAGGGATTGAAATTTCTGTATAACCCTTATGAAATCAAACCATATGCAGCAGGCACTACCGAACTACTGATTCCGTTTGAACAAATTAATGATATCCTGAAACCCAATCCAGTCCTACCCGCACTAAAATAAATATGGAAGTATATAAATTTGGTGGAGCATCTGTTTGTGATGCAAAATCCATCCAAAATATGGCCGGAATTATCAACAACACTTCAGCCAGCCCCTTGCTCATCGTTATATCTGCCATGGGCAAAATGACCAACAAACTCGAAGCACTGACCAGATCATATCTCTTCAACGACGGAGAGGCCCATGAATTATTGGAGGAAGTTAAAGCCTATCATTACCACATTCTGAACGATCTTTTCACCGATCACAGCAATCCCGTATTCAACGACATTGCCAATACCTTTGTAGAAATCGAATGGCTTCTGGAAGAAGAAGCCAGCGACGCACCAGATTATATTTACGATCAAATTGTTTCCATAGGAGAACTGGTTTCTACAAAAATAGTGACCGCCTATTTAAACTCAGCAGGATGCAATGCAGTTTGGGCCGACGCACGGAACTACATTAAAACAGACAATACCTATCGGGAAGGTAAAGTGGACTGGAATAGAACAGATGCCGAAATCCAGAAACACCTCTTACCCCTGCTCGGGAAATCCATAGTCGTAACCCAGGGTTTTATTGGCAGTACCAGCGAAAATTTCACAACCACACTTGGCCGTGAGGGCTCAGATTACTCTGCAGCTATTTTTGCCGCTTGCCTGAAGGCCACTTCACTGACCATATGGAAAGACGTGCCCGGCGTACTCAATGCAGACCCCAAATGGTTTGCAGAAACAGAGAGAATCCCTCAGCTTTCTTATCACGATGCCATAGAGCTGACCTATTACGGAGCAACGGTTATCCATCCAAAAACCATAAAGCCTTTGCAAAACAGCAATATCCCTCTATATGTAAGATCCTTTGTTGATGCCGGAAGTCCAGGTACCGAAATCACTGCCCTTAACGCTCCGCTACCTGTACCCTCTTTTATCTTTAAAGTCAACCAGGTCCTGATTTCTATCTTTCCGAAAGACTTCTCTTTTATCATCGAGGAAAACCTCAGCGATATCTTCAGTCTCTTTCATAAGCATAAAGTTAAGGTCAATACCATGCTGAACTCTGCCATCAGCTTTTCAGTAAGTGTAGACCAGGATGAACAAAAAACAGAGCAGCTGATCAAAGAATTATCGGAACACTATAAAGTTAAATACAATACAGGACTGGAACTGGTCACCATTCGTTATTACAATCAGGATACGATAGACAGGGTTACAGAAAACAAAGAGATTCTTCTGGAGGTCAAAAGCCGGCACACCTGCCAGATTGTAATGAAAGATAAAACAAGCATTGAATAAGTCCATTCTACACCAAGAAGTTCAGGCCTATATCAGCAGCCACCTGCAAGCTGATGTACATCAGCTTGCTATGGCCAAAAGCCCTTTTGAACACCTGTCTTCCAGAGAATTAGCCGTACAGATCAGTTCCAAAAAGAAAGCTGAGAAAAAGCTGCCTACCTGGTTTGCCGCAGCGCAAATTTATTACCCTGAACCCTTATCTATAGAACAGACCTCTTCAGAAACAACTGCAGCCTACAAAGCAGGTTTAATTGATGGTGGTACCTTAATTGATCTTACCGGCGGATTTGGAGTAGACAGCTATTACTTTTCGAAAAAAGCAGAAAAGGTGGTACACTGCGAAATTAATACTGAGCTCTCGGAAATTACAGCCCATAATCTGAAAACACTTGGCGCAGATCATATCCAATTTATAGCAGGTGATGGATTAGCCTACCTGGAAGCCTATCCAGGGCATTTTAACACCATTTACATCGATCCTGCAAGAAGAAGTCAGTCGGGCAAAGTTTTCATGCTCAAAGACTGCCGGCCAAATGTGATTGAAAATATGGATTTACTCCTGTCTAAATCAGACCAGGTCATCATCAAAACCTCGCCCCTGCTCGACATCACCGCCGGAATCAAAGAACTACAATTTGTTAACGAAGTACATATTGTAAGCACCAGAAATGAATGTAAAGAACTGCTCTTTATTTTAAAAAGAAACCAGGATACCTTTCCTAAGATCATCAGCAGTACCATCAACGACAGCATCAAGCAATTCTCAACAGAATTATATCAGGAAGCCGAAGTCATATTTAATGAAGGAGAACTCAAGAAATATATTTACGAACCCGACGCCGCATTACTAAAAAGTGGCGCATTTTCTCTTATCGGAAAGACCTATGGACTAGAGAAACTACAGGAACAAACGCAGTTATATACTTCAGATCAATACAAAAAAGAATTTCCAGGCAGAATATTCAAAATAACCGAAATTCTTACTGCCACCGATCTCAAAAAAGAAAAAGAATTAAGAGGAAATATCATCGTTCGGAATTATCCGGACAAGGCAGAAAACCTCAGTAAAAAGTATAAAATTAAACCCGCAGATGATCAGTTCCTGATCTTTACCAAAAGCAGATCCTCCGGTCTGCTAATTATTAGGGCACAAATATTGCAATACTATTAACAACAAAAAGGGCAGTCCGATAAGACAGCCCTTTCTATATATCAGTAAGGTTTAATTAAACTTTTTTAACCTTAACTGCCTGCAAGCCTTTTTTTCCTTCCGCAATCTCAAATTCCACGTTATCATTTTCCTGCAAGCTGTCAATACCGCCCAAAACATCTTTAAAATGTACAAAAATATCCTTATTGCCATCGTACACAATAAATCCGTATCCTTTTTGAGTATTAAAC
>NZ_QAIL01000067.1 GCF_003061025.1 Pedobacter sp. HMWF019
CATTATCACTGAATTCCATGGGGATCTAAACTCCTTTTGAAGCATCCAGGTACCCTCTAAATTACTCTTTAACTCATTTGTCATATTAACTTTTCGATTTGTAAATAAATAAATTCCAATTGATAGAATTAAAATAGAACCAATTACAAAAATTATATATTTTTTACTTCGCATAAATATAGTTTTAAAATAATCTTTCTAATAACCCTTTAAAAAAATTTACATATATAGCAGGCATAGGTTTTACCTGATATTGATAAGTATTGGCTGAAACTTTTGATCCAGGAATGTAGTTATTCAATTTAGCTTCCATTTGTGTTGCAAAATAGTAAGGTAAAGTTGCATTATTCAACATCATTCTTTTACCACCCGGGCCGACGAAAGAGGTAACAAAAACAGTCTGCGTAGCAACAGCATTTGCAACTAAAGCTGCCTTATCTACTGCTTCGTCTACTGAATAAACTATCCCATCTTTACTTTTCTTCGGAACACCAATTTCTAAAGTAAATTTATTGTAATACGCCGTTCCGGTTTCCGTATCAAATACTTCAAAATAAATTTCTGTCGTTCTTGCACCTCTCCAATTCGAAGCGATATTTTTAAATTTAAAAGACTTTTCACTTAAAAGATCCCATTTTCCTGGCCCAGGGCCATTTGATTGCGTAGCTTCGTCAATACTCGATTTTTCTTCATTTTCAGTTTTTGAATCATCCTTTTTTGAACTATTATTGTTTGAATTTAATCCGAAATATGCTAGAACATCATCAAAATCTTTATCTCCCCTTTTAAAATTCCCCGCTTCTCCGGCATACATCCCGTCAACATCAACAAATCTAATGGGATTATTCAAAGCATAACTGTATGGACTGACTTTTCTACTCATATCTGCAAGTGGATCAATAGTCTGGAATCGAGCAATTTCCGGATCATAAAACCTCATTCCATAATCCAGTTGTCCTAACTCTTCTTGGAGTTCTTTACCATTATAAAGGAATTTGTTAATTCCAGGTTTCACTACCCGTTGCTTTCCAAATGCATAATAATCGCTGCGCTGAAGGATCTCAAGAGATTGACTTGATGGATTTTTATAAAAGGTTGTTCTAACATTACCTAAATGGTCGGTAAGGTTATATTCAAAACTATAAGTACCATTGTTATTTCTTGCGACTCCCTCGGAAACTTGGATAAAATCAATTGTGCCATCTGGCTTATATTGGATACCATCTATATAATTAGTAGTTCCCGTCGATGCACTTTGTTTTTTTAATTTTCTACCAAGAGCATCATAAGTATAAGTTATATTCTGTGTGCCACTTACTTGTTCAGGAAGATTGAGGTAATTATATGCGATTAAAACATTTCTTGGGCCATCGGTTGTTAAATTTCCGTTAACATCATATCCATAGTTACCGTTTATAAATCCGCTTATAGTTGTTAGGCGGTTACCGTTATAGTTGGTATAATTATTAGTTCCGAAATTATCTCTTGACAAGGATTTTAAGTTACCCATTATATCATATGTTGCAACCTCTCCAAGACTATTCCCAGCAGAAGCAGACTTTAGACGATTTAGTGCATCATATGTGTAATTAAAAGTATTTGAAGCACCATTTGTATACACTTGTGAACTGATATTTCCATTATACTGTGGAATAGTGCCGTCTTGATATTTTAGCTGAAGATTAAATTGATCAGCGGAGCTACTTTTTAACCAACCTCTCTCATTATATGAGAAAGTTGTGTATTGTAAAAAATTTTGTCCATCTGTGCTATGGAGTGACTTTTTGATCAATTGACCCACTTCGTTATAATCCAATTTATTAACCGCTACTTCTGCGGCACCATTGATCGAAACCATTGTGGCCTTTTTCCGGCCCATATGATCGTATTCAAATCTGTTGGCAATAATTGTTGTAACGGAATTGACCTTGTGAGTTCTATTGGATGAAATAAGTTCACCAGAAAAATTGTAAGTATTGTCTATAATATCTGTTCCACCGAGATGATTATCACTTTTTTCTTGAACAATTCTTGCCTCTTTGTCATAGTATTGAACCTTTAGTAAAAATGTTGGACTTCCCAGAATCTTTGTCTTTGTCCCTGTTAATAAAGTATTCACTCTTGATTCAGAGGCCTGGTCATTAGATGGAACCCCGAAAGTGTTTCCGGGAAAACCATAGTTATCATAATAGTAAATTGTCAAAGGATCACCGCCAGATTGCGGGTAGGCCACACTGCTATAATCAGCTCCATTAGTTCGGGTTTCCCAAAGTGATACTTGCCCATCTACTGTAGTTTGTAGAATACTCCGGGTGGAAGCATTTGTATAAACCCCTGTCATAACAACCCTTCCAAAAGCATCGTATTTTGTAAAAAGCCATAGGTTGGAAAGTTTCTGTTTCGAATCTTGGGTCAATACTACTTGATCCAATTTGTTGTAAATCACATTCTCCCAACCTTTTCCTGGAAGTTTTTTTTCAATGATTCGTTTTCTACCGTCATGATGATAAGCAAATATATACTGATCAAATTGTGTATCCGATTCTGCAAAACTGTTAATACCACCCGGTAAAATATCGGGGTTTTCATTTAGCGCTGGAGGCAGCACATATTTCAAATTACCTAAATCATCATAAATATAATAGGTTGAAAGACTTTTAATTTCTGTTTCCCATTGCCTTTTTAATACCAATTGCCCTTCAAGATCTCTAAATTCTTCATTCGTTCCAGTCTTGCCCGAAACCCAATTTTCATCCTTAACAATTGTTTTATATAATGTCCCTTGACCGTATTTCCTGTCAGAAGATGCTCCATTTGTGCCAACTGTCCAAACTTTAACTTCCTCTGCGGTATTAGCTCCATAATCTGTCTTTATAGTATGACCAGAATTAATTTGCCAGCTGGCGCCAGGAGCACCTTTCTGTTCCACTCGATTTAATGGTGAATTTTCATATTTTGTCTCAGAAAATGCGGCTCCAGGTATGGAAGATATACCCGCAACAGGCATGGTGTAAAAGTTATTTTGAGCTATTAAAGCATCTGTTCTAAAAGTTCCATTACCATTTCCCACTGTATACGAAAGATATTTTCGGTCTTCTCGACCGAATGCATCATAAACAATGGGTTGAATTACATCCTTAAATGTAGGGCTACCTTGTACAGTAACAATCTGCGAAGATCGACCCAACCCATCTACATACTGAATGGTTTCGTTGACATTGCAAACACTTCGTGGTGCATCTATGTTAGCCTCAGTTACCCCTGGTTCTTTAAAAACCCTGGTTCGGATGTAATTCTGATTTGCGCTGGGATTGGAGACCAGATTTATACATTCTGCAAAACTCATCCCTGTGAAAATCCTTACAGATTTCCCTAAAGGAACGAAGAAGCCATCGGTTAATGTGACACTGTTAGTTGCTTTGATTTCGGTTTCATTATTGTAATTGTTTTTAACAACTGTTTGAGGAACCTGAGCTTTAGCCTGCAACACATTAATTAGTAAAAGCCAGCAAGAAAGTATCACTTTTAAAAAGCCTAAACTTCTTTTGAGTTTACTGGTTATCCTTGCACGCCTCAGGTCAAGGTGGGTTAGAAAGGCCGTATCTATTAGATACCCTCTCATTCTAAAATTCTTTTGTTTTTTTTCAATGAGGTTTATCATGGCTTTAATTTTTTATTGATAATGTGTTTATTTATTCCACCTGTTACTGCTACCTCATCAAAAAGGTAAAAGCAAAATTTGTATTCCCTGAAAGAGTAACCCTTTTGGTAAACTGGTAAGAGGAAGGGGCTGAATAACCGGAGAAACTAATATAAGACCCGCCCGTAAAATCAAAGCCACCATTATAATAATAGCTTACAGGATTAGGAAAATCTATAATAACATCGTATTCGCCAGATGGAATATTCAGCTTGCTTTGATCATATACATTTTTAAATGCAACAGAAAAATACTGCGAACTATTAACGTTCTTTAATGTTACATAACAGGTTTCATTATTTTCTCCAATAATTCCATCTAAGTAAGTGAACGTAACTTCGTTTAACTGAACTTTACATTCTCCGTGTTCATTGGCATATTGCTGACCATTCGAATTCAAATCCGCCAATGCCAGGGAATCTGCTTTTTTCTGAGTATTTTCTATGTACTTATTTACAGGTACCCGATAAGCTACCGGTGGGCCCGCAGTATACCCTACAGGACATTGAGGTGTAAACCTTTTAAAAACAGGCACATTACCAAATTTTTTTGGCCTCAGGTTGTATTTGAAAGTTTTTACAATATTCCGATCTTGATTTTTTACATGAAGTAACCTGTTGAAAGGGTCATATTGGTAATAAGTCGTTTCACCTTTATCATCAATTTTTGATGACAAACCTACCAATGGTCTATAAGTATAAGTACTTACTAACGCATCAGATGGATAAATGATCACATCATCATAAGCCTCTCCACCTGTAAGAGTAAGGCTGGCAGCATAAGGCAACTCTTTGTGTCGCCATGAACCATTCAGTAGATACCAATAAGCCACAGTGTAATTTTTATTATTTGGGGCTTGCCAGTTTACAGTATAGGTATTGCCAACATAGCTATTAAATCCTGTATGTGCGGGCGTTAAATTATTAGGTGTTCCAATATCTTCAAAGCTGTTGTAATAAACTTCAGAGGGCATTGCATTCTTTGCTTCTGCGACGGGTAATTGTTTTCTGTAGCCCCATTGATAACTATTTATAAGTCCTTCAGGAGCAGATTGGTTAATAATGTTTCCAGATTCATCGTAATTGTATAGTACCCGGACTTCAAGAGGGTCATTACTTTTTTGCTGTGCCTGTATTGATTTTAACAGATATTTATTTGCAAAAGGTTCAGAATAATTATTACGTTTAAATGAGACTTGCTGTTGGTCAATATATTTTTTTTCTTCAATGACTGGCGAAATCATATTTCTAAGAGTCATCTTATTATAAATGCCACTTTGATCTTCAGTCCCAACAATATCAGGAGAATATCTGTAAACAGTTTTCGTCTCACTATTATTACTTCTGTAGGTTTTTTCTTCCTTTAAATAGTTGTATTTAGGATCTATGGTAAAATTTTTAATTACTGTTACAGGATTTGTCCCCTCCTTATCAAACGTCAATTCTGTTTGCTTTTTTAAATAAAGAGAATAGGTATATATTTTTATAGGTTGATAATAATCGTCTCTAACCTCGTTAAAATCTCCTGAGACTGAAACTGCAGTTGTATATCGGTCAATTGACCGAACATATTCATTAAATCTTCCTGGGTCATCCCTATATTCGTTCGTTAATTTATAAACTACCTTATTTGAGGAATTGTAAACTTCTTTACTTAAAAGGTTGCCTCTTTCCAATTCCCTGCTCGTAAAGGCCTTAATAGGATTTGCATTACTGGAAGCCCCCAGAATCCATGTTCTTATATCCATTGTCGGTATGATTACCGACTGCGAAAAAACCGTTATTGGTGCCTCATCCCTATAATTTATATTATCTGAATTTGAGTACTTGTAAATTGTATAGGAGCCATCTGTAAGTTTCTCCTTAACCTCACTGTAAACCACATCTCGTCCATTGGTATAATTTAAATCCTCCAATGTGCTTGTGGTAATAAACTCAGAGTATCCCAAAATCGGGTTTCCAATCTGATAGTTGTAATATATATTTCTTGATCCGGCTAAAATACCCGATGAGGTTACGGGTGAACCATTATTTTCATAAAAATACTCCCTGGAGCTTTGAACACCATCCCATGAGTTTTCAACTACTGATTTAATTCTCAATCCTCCTCCAATACCAGCCTGGTCATTTAAAGTAATATTATTATTTTGTTGAACGAGTGTTTTTGAGTAGGTATTGGGTTCATAGTAAAATTGGCTATATCCGCCAGTCGGGTAGGTAATTTTAAGTAAAGTCCCCGCCTGCATTAGATCTTCATCGGGTTTAAAGAAAGGCAACAGACTTTCTTTAGTATAATTTCCGGTAAAAGGAAATTGCTTTCCATTAAAATATCCCCATTGATCTACTTGAAAGGAATTATAAACTGGCAGAGGGGTTAAGTCGTAAGCGAAGTTATAATCCTGGCTTGAGGTTAGACCTGCTCTTTTACTAAATTTTTCAAGAAACAACCTTTGATTGGGATTATCATTATAGTTAAAAGCCAGATCTTCTGTCTGTATATTATTGTAATCGTATATTTGGATGCCACTTAATTTATACCATTTGGGAGGATGTAAAGTCAAGAACTCAAGACCAGATGAATAATCCATTCCAAGATCATAATAAGGGAAACCATTAAAGGCATCTGCATCATAGTTGTATTTTAATTCCGTTGTCTCTTCAATTTGAAAAATTACCTTAAAAGAGCTCGATTGAATTTCTTCTAAATACACAGGGCTTATAATTTGAGCACTGTAGATCCGTGAATTAAATGACTTTGCAGCTCCCCCAAAACCAAATGTTTGATAGACATAATTACTTATGTTATGGCCAAATGCTTTAGAATAAGTTACGCTCTGTATATACTGATTTGACTTCCTTTGATATTTAAACTCAACAATATTTCCTTTTGAGCTTTCTATTTTTGTCAAATACCATGCATTTGCAATAATATCTTCATTGTTAGCAGTAACTGACTGAATCGGGCCTCGGTTAAATTCAATTGCATTTTGATTATTACCAAAAGTATAAATTGTACCATCATGGTCTGTTATGGTAATATGATAAATGATTCTTTTGATATGACTGGCTATTTGGGTATCTGGGTTCAGTAATGCGAAGGGTTGATTATTTACAGCAACATTAACCTTTAAATAATTACCTGAACTCGATTTAACCACCCAATTACCTTCATGATTTAAAAAGAAACTTCCCGACACTCCATTTGGTAAAGAAAACATAAATTCATCGGGAGCGGGTACAGCTAAATAATCATTGTTCTGATTCTTTCCAGGTTTGGCCCATGTATTCTGAATAAAACCGTTATCGGACCAACTCGTATTATTCAGCTCACCATAATGGTAAAAATAAGCCGCTATTGCATCATTGGTAAAATTAGAAACGGCTATTTCATCCACACCTCCATTTACTTTTCGTGTCACAACCCCTCCTACACTAAGGGACCAGTTTTGTCCAACCCATCCTGGATGGGCTTCTGGTTTTACGCCGCCACCAAAGTATTTTAGTTCCGCTAGTATCGGAATATCTCCATGCTTAAGGCTAAAAACGGGCACATTAATATTTGGTAAACCCGTAAATGGAGAAATCTCAACTTTATTGTACACACCTAAACTTGCTGCGTTTGGAGATTGGACCAAACTTGAACTACTGGTATATTGTCCGAAGGCTGATTGTACAATCATATTAAAAAGTAAGCCAGCTATGGGCTTAAAATAATTTTTCATAAATAAGAGTTAAAGAATTAATTGTTATCGTATTTGTGAGATTAAACCGCATCCCATAATCATCACTATTATAATCACGGAGTTTTAAATGTATCTGGCGAATACTATATAGTGCCTCACCTTAAGAACTATCATAAACATTGTTAGAATTTAGTTTAATGACCAAACTTATTGTCCAGGGCTCAATATTCTCTATTATTGGTAAGGCATTTACTGTGATCCAATTGCCAACGATGATTAAAATGTAAAATATGATGGTTAATGTTTTAAAGAAACATGGATTAAGCCTCACGAGTCCAAAAACAACTGGGCCTCTGTAGCGATGTTGAAGATATTTATAAACATGTTTATTTTTTTGCAGCCTAATATCAAAACAGATTTTGATGATTTGAGTACCTATAAGGCTTAAGACTTCTGCTGGTGTCCTTTGATTTTTTTTTATGAGCTTTTTCAAGGGCGTTAATTTTTATGCGCCCAATATAAAACCCTTCAGTGCGACCACACTGCACCGGTTTTTTTTTTAAAAAAAAGTTTTCAACAATGTATTAGGAAAAGAAAGTGATAAAATTATTTCGTCTTAAATCGACCCTAAAGGCTTTATAGAGAATTTACGATATACTACGGTACAAAAACAAAGCTGTAACTACCTTAGGCCAAATCTTATTTAATTAAAACAAAAAGATTATATAGGACAATAATACTATGCAGCGGAATATCTAGTACAAACACTTTTAAATCTTGATTATAGAGCTGGTACCAATCATAAAATTTACTTACTTACTTGGAAGAGATCAGGTAAAACAATATTCAATGGAGAAGGTATGTTACTTGACGACGTATTAATTGGCGATTATCAGGTAGTTTAAAAAAGGTATTATTTACATAAACTCAAACCCATTATTACTAGCTATAGTGACCAACGGCTGTATATTGTCCTTAAACCTTTCTTTCAACGATTCCCTACTCATGTTATGCAATGAACCCAAATCCGGGATAAAGGTTAAATAATGCTCTAAAAACTTAGAATCATGGCGGTTTTCCAATATGGTTTTTAACCCCCGTTCCTGAATTTCAAAATAGGCATCAAAGTATTTATCCATAGGAGGGAGCTTATCACATTTACTGCTATTAAAGCTTTTGTCTGCAGGAATGAGGTTCCAGATCAGGTCATGGGAAACAAAGGCATATGGAATGAAATGTTCCACTGCATAATCGTCGGTTAAGGTCTTTCCTGTATAAATACATTGGATAGGACCGGTATGTTTTATAACAATATCCCAAAACTCTTTGCGATGTTTGATTAAACTATTCCGTCTGGGTGGTTTTATGAGCTTATTTGGAATATCCGGAACATTTGGGTTATGTTTCTGCAAATAGAGGCTCAAATGCCAATAACAGAAAGCTTTTAAAACTCCACTATTTTGAATGAGATAAGGAATCCATTCTGGATTTATTTTTACATCCTGTTCATTCACTGCGTAGAGGCAATTGTTTTGGAAATCCTGAGAAAGATGATAAATTTCCTTTCTGTTTCCTTTGAAATTAGGAAACCAAGGACTTAAAAACCGGTGTGGAACTTCTGCATCAAAATGGTTTAGGATCTTTTTAATCTCAGGAGAAAGACTTCTTTTTAAGGCATCGATGATCACAGATTTCTTTTCATCAATGCTTAGGCTTTCAATAGTAATAATCTGTTTAATGGCTCTTTGAAGTTGATCTTGCTTGCCAAGACTAATATTGAAATAGTTTACTGTATACCAAGAATTAGCAATCATTCCGGCAAATAGGTCTAACTTTTTAAGAAAATGATTTCCTTTTTCAACTTCTTCGATTAGAGAGAGGAACCAATAGAATTTATAAGCAGCTGCGGTATTATTAAAGCAGGACGATAATAAATTATTAGGTTCTTTGTTTGGGAG
>NZ_QAIL01000006.1 GCF_003061025.1 Pedobacter sp. HMWF019
ATTATATAGTGTGTTGTTTTAATCAATTTATAAATTCTACCATCCTGGGTTTTGTCCCAGCTTAGGGTTAAATAAGCGGTCTGATTCTGGTATAGGATAAAGATAGTTCTTTTGTTCAAAAACGCGCTTAGTAGTACTTAGCCAGGTCAGTTCTCCGGAAGTGTCATTAGAAAGCCGCTGTGGATTTGGCCCACCGTTAATGGTCGGTGCAACGTTGATATAATTTACACCAGCTACCGGATTGGCTGGCATGACCTGGTAAAAACAAACATCGGGCTTGCCATCGTCGTTGAGGTCCATCGGTACATTTAACGCTGGAACATAAAATCCGTTCCATACTTTAGTCATCAGATCTCCTTTCTTCCAGCGCACAATATCATCAAAACGCAGGCCTTCCAGAGACAATTCGATACCGCGTTCTCTTCTGATTTCCAATAAGGCCGCATCTGAGATGCCAGGAAAATAAACCGTTTGTAAATAAGGGTCGGCTGTTGCTGGTTTGTTGCTCAGCCCTCCTGTAATACCGGCTCTCTGACGCAGCGAACCTACAGTTTTTATCCAGTCTGCATCTGTAAAAGTGCCTAATTCTGCCTTTGCTTCTGCATAATTCAACAAGATCTCTGCATAACGCATTAACGGTATAGAATTGATGTTTTGGCCACCACCATCATATTTGGTATCGTCCAGAACATATTTTATAGGCTGATAGCCGGTATAGGTATAAGAGAATATTGGAGGAGCAGCTTCTAAAGCTCCTCCGTTGATTCTTTTATAATCGCCCATTCGGATGGTTTGTTGCAGTCTTTTATCTCTTCCTTTAACCTCATCTTTGAAAACGAGGGTTTGATAACCGGCACGGTTAGTGAATGGTGTACCGTCTATATTCAGATAGGTGTTGATGAACATCCTGGTAAAACTGATCCTGGCCCCATAAGTAGCGCTGGTCCACCACCAGTTGGCATCGTTGTACACCGACAGATTTGCGTCGGTTACCGCAGCAAGCATCACCTCGGTTGCTACCGGTGTTGTACTGATGAACAAGTTCCGGTAGGCCAGATCGCCACCACTGGTATTTAAAGCGAAACCGCCTTCGGTCATCACCTTTTGTGCAGCATCTGCAGATTCTCTGAGCCATTGTTCAGAACTTCCGGTCAAACCTGCTTCATCATGGTATTTACGGTAAGTTCCTTCATACAAACAAACTCTGGACTTGAAACCCAGAGCCACATACTTAGTGATGAGTGACCTGGAATTGTCACTGATGCGACTGATATTATTACAGGCATAGTTCAAATCGGCCAATACAGAATCCATCACTAAGGACCGCTTATCCCGGCCCTTGTACAAGTCCGGATCATCGACCTTAAAGGTTTTATTGATCCAGGGTACATCTCCAAACCTTCTTACTTTTGTATAATAAAAATAAGCTCTAAAAAACCTGGCCAGTGCATTATACTGAAGTCTTACTGCCGCAGAAACTTTATTGTTGTTGTTATTTTCAAGGAAGTAATTGATGTTTCTCAGACCATCCCAGTCCCAGCCATTGCTCTGCCGCGGCCCATATGCGCCATTAACCAGAAAATCTGGTGCCTGGCTCCTGGCTGCGTAATCAGACATTTCATCTTTCTTGTGGGCATCTGATGCAGAAGGCAATAATTTATAAAAAGAATTCGCATACAGTTCTAATCCCTTTTCACTTCCGAAAACGGCCTCTTTTGTAGCTGTATCTTGTGGTATCTGATCTAATTTTTTACAGCCGTTCAGCGCGACAGCTAATGCGGTTAAAACAAAAAAGAATCTTCTCATCTTTATATTTTCTAATATACATTTCATTGTTTTCTTACTTAAGGATTAAAAGGTTGCAGATAAGCCCAGACTGTAACTTTTCAGAATCGGGTAGTTATTGCCGTTACCACTGCCTCCATCTGTAAGCACACGATCCGATCCGGTAATACTCTCTACATCAATATCTTTGGTAATCTTATATAAAGGCGACCAGCTCCATAAATTTTCACCGGTCAGGAAAACCCGCACACTGCTCAAGCCTGCTTTTTTAAGGAAGGTCTGTGGTAGGTTATAACCAATCTGCAAGTTTTTCATCCGGATATAAGCCACATTCTGCAGATATTTAGTTTGTACCTGTGTTAAAGTTGCCGATCCATTTTGAGCAATATATCCTCTGTATCTTGGGAAATAGGCATCTGGATTTTCAGGCGACCAGATATTGCCCAATTGAAATTGTGGGACTTTATTATACGGACGGTTGTACTGGCCCCAGAATGTGCCGTTTTCAGAACCCGGATACCAATCCATTTTGCCTACGCCCTGGAAGAAGGTGCTAAAGAAAAAGCCTTTCCAGTCTGCACCTAAGGAAATACCATACGTGTAACGTGGGGTAGAATTACCTATGATTTTTCTATCACCCGGGTTTCCGACTGTTTTATCTCCGTCATTGATAACACCATCACCATTCAGATCAGCAAACTTAATATCTCCCGGCAGGATCTTACCTGTATTAGACGATTTATACAAGATCTGTTTTGGGGTATTGGGATCGGCAATACTTGCAGCAGTATAATAACCATCGGTTACAAAACCCCAGATCTCTCCTACCGTTTGGCCCGCATAGTAATCTGATAATTTCCGCTCCGGGTTGTTAAATTTCAAGATTTTTGCAGTGTAATCGGCAAGGGTTAAACGTACCGTGTAATTCAGTGGTTTTGAACCCACTTCAAATTTATCGTTCCAGGTAATTGTTGCTTCCCAGCCTGTTGTTTTTAAATCTGCGTAGTTTCCTTTTGGAACTGCAACTCCAAACACTGCCGGCAATGTCATTCCTGTGGTAAACATATCAGTAGTTTTACGGATATAGGCGTCGCCACTAAAATTAAGGCGGTTATTCAGGAAAGCGATATCCAATCCAAGGTTCTGGGTGGTGGAAGTTTCCCAGGTTAAGCCATCAGGTATCACGCCCGGCTGGCTGGTTTGTTGAGGACGAACCCCATTTAACACCCTGTCGGATTGCGTAATGCCTAATTTTTCCAGAAATGCATAAGACGCAATATTTCCGTTTCCTAATGAGCCATAGGAAGCCCTGATTTTTACATCTGTAATCGCATTGGGATTGATCTTCCAGAAAGGCTCTTTACTCAGCCTCCATCCGGCAGAAACAGAGGGAAAGAAAGCATAGCGTTGGTTGGAAGGAAATTTGGATGAGCCGTCATAACGTCCGTTGAGCTCTACCAGGTAACGGTCTTTAAACGCATAATTTAAACGGTAAAAACCACCGTTGATGGCCCATTGCTCATAACCACCCCCTGTTGTTATAGATTGTCCAAGTGCAAGGTTAATGTCTTTCGCATCTTCGAAGATTAATCCATTACGAACCACCTCCAAACGTTTATAGGTAGATTGTTCATAATTATACCCTGCAAGTACCTTTAAATAGTGATTTTTGTTGATGAGTTTGGGTTCGTATTCAGCATAGATGTTGGTGGCCAGATAATTGGTCGTTCTGTACAACTGCTGTAAATCATTGTAGTTAGAACCAACATATTCTATGACCCCTGGTTTACGACTATAAGGTACTGGAACACGTGTTCTGCTTTCGTTATTATTGGTATTCTGAAAAGTAAAATCTCCTTTGACCCTGAATTGGTCATTGAAGAATTTACTACTAAATCCGGTGGTATTGCGAAATACTTTAGGTGTCATATCGATTCCGTTCTTTCCATAGTAAAAATCTCCAACGGTATAGGCTGCAGAATACGACAATGTTCCATCAGGATTAAACATTGGTGCTACGTTATGCCCCTCATCTGCAATATTCCTCCAGATCCCGCCACCTTCGCCCACATTGACCGGGTTGTGGTATTTGGATGCCGAATAATCTGCATTGTTGTAAATTTTTAACCAGGGATAAAGTTCTAATGATCCCTTTGCACGAACATTATACATCTGATAGTCATCAGAATTGTAGCGAAACAATCCTGACTGACGGAAGGATCTGCCAGACAGATAAAAATCTGCTTTTCCACTACTTCCGGATATGGATAGGTTTTGGTCTGTTGCAGAATTGTGGTCTTTGTACAGTTCGTGGTACCAGTCGGTATTGTCGTAGTATACATATTCTCCATTCGCGTTTACTTCGTATTTCGGCAGAGATGGATCCAGTGATCTGCGTTTCAGTTCAGCAAGATATTCTGGTGAGAATTTAACCGTTTTGTTGATGTTTTGCGGGGTTTGGGAGTAATCGTTCCATGCAGACCAGGCATCATTAAACATACTGGCAAAGGTATACCCGTCTGTGACATATTTAGGAACTGTTGTGGGTGATTTAACAGACTGCGCAATAGAATAATTGATAGAAGTTCTTTCCTTCGAAGGACTCTTTGTAGTGATCAGGACCACACCGAAAGCCCCTCTGGCTCCATAAATAGCCGCAGAAGCAGCGTCTTTGAGTACAGTAACACTGGCAATATCATTAGGATTGATCCGCGATGGATCTCCTTCAACTCCGTCTACCAATACCAAAGCATTTCCTCCCTGGCCAATGGACGTTGTTCCTCTAATATTGTATGCTGGCGATTGGATGGGCTTACCATCGCCCATCGTGAGGTTCAGGTTGGGTATTACGCCTTGTAAGCCTTGGGCAAGATTAGGAACAGAACGGTTTTCAAGTGCCTTAGAAGTAATCTGATCTACTGCTCCGGTCAGGTTCTCTCTCTTTTGTGTACCATAACCCACTACCAAAACCTCATTCAGCGTACCTGTCTGAGCCGTTAAAGAAACATTTAAAGAAGTAACTTGCCCTGGCTTTACTTGTATTTTAGTTTGAGTAGAAGAAGTGTAAGAAATAAAAGAAACCACCAGGGTATAGGTACCCGGATTTGCACTAATGCTATAGCTACCATCTGGCTTACTTTGTACGCCTCTGTCCAGTTCCAGGATTTTAATACTTGCACCAGGCAAAGGTTCCCCTTTTTCATCTACAATTTTACCACTAATGGTACCTGGCTCCTGATTCTTAACCAGGGTAATGATTCCGGGAACTTCCTCCTTGAACAGAATATCGGTTTCATTAAAAATAGCTCTCAGTATAGTGCCTATCTTTTCATTATTGAAATCTTTTGCCGTGATCTGGATTCTTTTCAATCGCAAATAAGCCGGGTCATAAGCAAAATCGACACCGCTTTTGAGCTGAAGCTGATCCAGCACATGGAGTAGGTTACCGCTTTGGAAGGAAATATTCATTCTTTTATACAAAACCTGGCCATTTGATGTGTTCGCAGAAAGGATCTGTGAACCGGCAATCAGGAAAGAATAAACAAGAAATGTAAAACGCATAATTTTCTGCGAGAGCAGTAAATATTTTTTCATCTGAAATAATAATTTTCTATCGCGATGAACCAACCTGAACCCACATTTATTTCTTGCAAGCTCAGCAGGGTTTCCTATCTTTGATAGTATTGATAAATAAGATTTTTTTTAAGATCCAACAGACTGAGGGTCTCAAACTACTTGCTGTTGAATTTGTCATACCGGACCTGCTGCAGGTCCGGTTTTTTTAGTAGATCTCTATCCCATTTTTGGTCCTCCTGTATTTATTTTTATGTATGGAACAAATGACCTTGAGCGTTTCGTCAAACGAACGGGTTGACCGGATGTGCAGGTTATACACGTAAGCGGCAACGTTTCTGTTTCTGCTGCTTAGTTTAACTCCATAAATGGTTTTCACTGCCCGGGAAAGCTCTGCAAAAGAGGCATTCCTTAAACGAATCACGTTAACATACCAGGCATTGTGCTCCTTTAATGGAAATTGACTCACCTTCCATTTTTTGTTTTTAAGATTATAATTCAAGCGTTTACCATAGGTTAGCTCATCAAATACGCTATGGCCATCCCCCACTTCTACTTTCCCCTCACTTACACTGATTTCAGCGCCAGCCCCTTCAAACAGGGAAACGGCAAATTTAGTTCCCAATACCCGCGTTCTGATTTGCCGGGTTTTCACAATAAAGGGATGTTGGGGATCTTTACTTACTTCAAAGAAAGCCTCGCCGCCATCCAGATAAACAATTCGTTCAGGTTGCTGATCAAAATGCCCCGGGATCCTTAACCTGGTTAAGGGATTCATTTGGATGATGGATGCATCTTCCAGTTTTACCTTCTTATATTCTCCTGCTTTTGTTTCAACAATGGTGAAGCTTTGCACCGCTCCGGAAGTATTTGCCTTTTTAAAATAGGTCCTTCCTGCAAATATAGCAGGCACTGCCAGCGCAATCATTGCCGCATATTTATAATATTTCCTGAAGAACAGTTTCTTTACTGGCGCCTGTGATCGCGTAGCTAAAATTCCTGCCTTTATATCATCTTTGACCCTTACTTCTGTTTCAGAATCAGCAAAATCTTCTATCAGGTCCTCATCATAAGAGGCATACCAGTCTTCTACGAGTTGTTTTTCTTTCTCGGTGGATGTTCCGTTAGCATAGTGCTCTAATAATTTTTTAAACTGATCTGCTTTCAACTTGGTACCTCTTTAATGATAAGTACCCCTTAAAGCCCAAATCTACTTTTCCAAATTGTTAAGCTTTTGTTAACTAATTAAGCGCCGGCGGAATCTTATCACGAAGGCCTTTTCTGATTCTTCTCATTGCTTCCGAAAGATGATTGGAAACCGTTTGTTCTGCAAGATTCAATTGCTGGGCAATTTCAGCAATAGAATGATGGGTATGTCTTAACAGGTATGCATTACGCATCTTTTCAGGTAGTTCTTTAACTTCTATTTCAATCAGTTTCTCCAGTTCAAAGTAACCGGAAAGCTCGTCCATAAAGACAAATTCATTCATTTTTTGCAGGCTGTGTTCCAGTACTTTTTCTTCAACTTTTTCTGTTCTGAAGTAATTCAGGACCTGCAACTTTACAGCCCCCATTAGAAATTGTTCTATCGTGGTGTGGATGATCAGGCTATCCCTTCGCTCCCAGACATTGATAAAAACTGTCTGAATGATGTCTTTGGCCGCTTCTTCACTCTTCGTTCGGCTTAAGGCCTGCATATAGAGTTTTTTCCAGTACAGATCGTACAACAAGTCATAAGCAGCCTCATCTCCCTTTTTGAGCCGCTCAATGAGTTCTTCCTTTCTGATACCTGTTTCCAACATGCTCAAAAGTAGAGAACGAATATAAACAGGATGTTAAATTGGAAATCGATTTGCGAAGCCTCCATAACAGTACAGGATACCTGGCTTAAAGCAAAACTTTATATTTGGATTTGCACCTCTTAAAAGAACTCATTAAACAGTCTATGAACAAGAAAAAACACCTTCACGTATTATTGTTGATGATCGGATTACTTGGATGCAAAATGGCTTTTAGCCAAACAGAAACACCGGTTGCGAAGAAGAAATATGACATTGCCGCATTCTTGTATCCCGCTTATGCGAGTGATGACCCCAGGTTACGCCCTTTCTGGCCGGCCGGTAATGGAGAATGGGAAACTGTGCTGAACATTCAGGACAGGTTTCCTGGCCACTATTGGAACAGAAAACCTTTGTGGGGACCAGTTAATGAGGCAGATCCCGCAGTGATGTCTATGGAAATTAATCAGGCTGTAAAACATGGGGTCAACATTTTCATTTTTGACTGGTATTGGTATGATGGCAGACCATTTATGGAAACTACACTGGACAATGGCTTCCTAAAGGCCGAAAATGTGAACGACATGAAGTTTTACCTCATGTGGGCTAACCATGATGTGGTCAATACCTGGGATACCCGTTTAAATAAATTCAATGAAAATAACGTGATCTGGACAGGTAAGGTAAGCAGAGCGGAATTTGAGAAAATATGCAGGCGAAATATTGAAAAGTACTTTAAACTTCCGCAGTACTACAAAATCAATGGGAAACCTGTTTTTATGATTTATGATATGCCGCAACTTATAGATGGTCTTGGGGGTGTTGAACAAGCAGCAGATGCTTTGAAATGGTTTAAAGAAGAGACAAAAAAAGCCGGTTTTCCCGGACTGGAGTTACAGCTGACCATGTGGTCTATCAATACAAACCACAGTGGTTTCGACGGCAGTAAAACAAAAAATCCAGAGAATGCTTTCGTTAAAAAGTTAGGTTTTACCAGTGCAACGCATTATCAGTTTTGCCATTTTGCTAATGTAAATGACGATTATCTTCATATTCTTGATGCTGTAAAAAAGGAATGGATACGTATCGATACCGCATTTGATTTCACCTATTATCCTCATATTAGTGTAGGTTGGGACAACAGCCCTCGTACCGGACATAGTGCAGTGGTTAAAAACAATACGCCTGAAAACTTTGAAAAAGGTCTGCGCATGGCCAAGGCCTACGCAGACGAACATCCTAAACAAGTTCCGCTAATTACCATAAACAGCTGGAATGAGTGGACAGAAACCAGCTACCTTCAACCCGACAACGTATACGGTTATGGCTATTTAGATGCCATTAAAAGAGTTTTCGCTGTCCATTAATTTCACTTGTTTACCCATTTTTTTCTGGATCACTTCAAAATGATGCAATTCACTTTGGCTAACCAGAGAAATGGCATCGCCCATGGTATCTGCCCGACCGGTTCTGCCAATGCGATGGACATAGTCTTTTGGGGAACGGGGCAATTCATAGTTAATGACAAAGGGAAGATCATCAATATCAATTCCCCTTGCCATTAGATCTGTAGCTACTAATATCCGCAGTTTGCCGGTCTTGAACTGATGCAAGGCCTCTGTTCTTGCGCCCTGACTTTTTTTACTGTGAATGGCTTTTGCATCTAAGTTATTTTTACGGAGTTTATTTACAATAGCGTCAACCTGATGTACTGATGAAGCAAAAACCAATACCTGTTTCATTTCATAATGATCGATCAGACGACGCAAAAACGGCCCCTTCTTTTCCTCCGAAACAATATATGCAACCTGGTTGATCAGTTCTATCGAATCTACCTTCTCTTCTACCTCGATCACAACAGGCTCCTGCAGCAAAATTTGATGAATATGCCGAATATCCTTATTCAGGGTCGCAGATAGGAGTATATTTTGACGCTTTTTTGGCAAAAGCGCAATAATTTTGTCTACCTCTTCTTTAAAGCCGAGATTGAGGATCTTATCTGCCTCATCCAATACCAGGGTTTCAATACTGGAGAGGTGTACTGCATTCATAACCACCAGTTCCAATAAACGTCCTGGTGTTGCAACCAGGATATTTACACCCTGCAAAGCCATCATTTGGGGGTTAATAGAAACCCCTCCATATACTGCCAGTGTTTTAATGGACTCTGGCAGTGCCTGGCTAAAAGTCTGAAATACATCTTTAACCTGTACCGCAAGTTCACGAGTAGGTACTAAAACCAATACATCCGCATGGCGATTTTTCACTCCAAAGCTTTTTTGCACATTCATTAGCAGTGGCAAAACATAGCTGGCTGTTTTTCCTGAACCCGTTTTGGCAATACCTAATACATCTTTTTTATTTAATATAGCTGGTATTACGGTTTCCTGAATGGGCGTTGGTATGGTGAAATTCTGATCTTTCAGTGCTTTTGACAAAGCAGATGACAAACCTAGGGATACAAAAGGCATAGTAATTTTTTTTTGTGTAAAAGTAGGTAAAAGAAGCGGAATGCCTTCAAATCGCTAGTTTTTACTCAGCTGATCGACTACATTAACGAGTTTACCAAATTCTTCCTTATCATACAAACGGGTCAGGAACTGTATGTTACCCTCCCGGTCAATCACGACATTCCTGGTCACGCCTGCTTTCTTATCTGCAAATTTCTGAAAGATTCCTGCTCCCGGATCGAGGGCCAAAGGATAGCTGATTTTCATATCCTGATGAAATTTTTGCACCTTTTCTAAGGGTTCATCACGGTCAACCCCGATGAGTACAACGCCTTTGCCTCTATAAGCCTGCCAGATGTCGCGCTCCAGATAGGGCATTTCCTCTCGGCATACTTTACACCAGGAGGCGGTAAACTGAAGGACAACGATCTTCCCTCTCAGCTCTTTCAAGGTCGTTTTTTTTCCATCCTGAAGAATCAGTTCAAAATCGTCAGGTGCTTTATCGCCAACTTTGACCAGATATCCCCGGCTATCGCTGTTGGGGTTTTCGAATTTCTTTTCCTGGGCAAAACCTGCTAGGCTTGTTATCGCTATAGCGATACTTAAAATAAACTTTTTCATGTTTTTACAATTTTAATATATGGTTTTAAGGTGATCTGTTAATTTGTTAATGGCGCCGGTTACCCGCTCAATCTCCTGACCAGCTTCTGCATAGTGTCCTTCCTCCAGTGCTTCTCTAACGCCCGGAATGGTTTTTACACCGTAACCAGTATAGAATCCGGGAGCATAAATGCTATGGCTGTACCATGGCCTTCTCGGCAATCCGGTTTCCAGCAATAATGTTTTTTCGGCCTGGAATAGTTTCTCATTGTTTTTACGGAGTGAAGCTCCGTCTGTTTTAAAATTATTTTGTCTTCTTGTCAATTTAGAAGCTTCGTAATGTAAAGAATCGGCTGCTGCCAGTAAAGATGAAAAATCAATTTCAGGAACTGGTATTTTCCGTTTAGGCGAAATGAAATTTTCCTTCGGCACTGCTGCAAGACTGTAAATTCCTTTGTCAATCAATTCATTCTGTAGTGTATTCGCCTTTCGTTGAGTTGCAGCCAGCGCGACCAGTTCATTCACATAATTCTTGATGACTTCAGATAAGCCCTGAAAATCAAAAGGCAACTTTTCTGTATCTGCTAAACGTAATACAGCTCTTCCCGCGGCTTGTGAAAGTGATACCCCATAACTAAAATCAGGATCCTTAAAACGAATGTAATTGTCGTAAGAATCGTAGATAGAATGGTATTCACCCCCACCGGCTTCTCCTCCGAAAGCAAAATTCAGGCTTGGAATGCCTAAATGCTGTAGAAAAGCAGAATAATCGGATCCGGTACCTAATGCGCCCAGTGTATATTGGGTATTATCCAAAATTTCAGCACGTTTCTGGGCAGGTGCTTTGAGAATCTCACTGGCACGCTTCCGATCAAATATAGAGGCCTGTGTTAATGGATCTTTCACATCTTTGGCTATATCTGTAACTAATTGCGTTAAGGCATGAGAACCACCCGCATTAAAAAAACCGCTGCTGTTTCCGTCTGTGTTGATATAAGCCACTGCTTTAGCACTCAATTCTTTCGCATGGAGTTCAACCCATTCTGTTGAGCCCAGCAGAGATTGCTCTTCTCCATCCCAGGCGCAATAAACCAGCGTTCTTTTTGGCCGGTAACCTTCCTTGGCCAGTTGACCGATAGCTTTCGCTTCTTCCAGCAAGGAAGCCAGCCCGCTTACTGGATCTGCTGCGCCATTTACCCAGGCATCATGATGGTTTCCTCTAACAACCCATTCATCCGGATACTCACTTCCTTTTATCTTGGCAATTACATCATAAGCAGGAACAATATCCCAATTCTGTTTAATCTTCAAATGAACCTGCGTTTTACTGCTGCCACCTATACGGTAGGTAAAAGGCAGGGCCCCACGCCAGGATGCCGGTGCCACCGGCCCGTCTAAAGCTGCCAGCAGAGGTTTTGCGTCATGATAGCTGATGGGCAGTACCGGAATCTTTAAAATAGTAACTGCATCTTTTCTGTCCAGTCGTTTTGCATTTTTGACAGAGGCATAACCTGGGGTCAGCGGATCACCAGGATAAATAACCATATCCATGACCGATCCGCGTTGTACGGTATGTTCATTTTTGAAAGGGCCTTCTGGGTAACCGTCTCCCTGATAGTAACCATCATCTATGGGATCTGAATAAATAATGCAACCTATTGCACCATGTTCATAAGCTACTTTGGGTTTGATACCTCGCCAGGAATTTCCGTATTTGGCAATGACAATTTTGCCTTTTACATCAATGCCTTGCCGTTCCAGCTCTTCATAATCTGCAGGTAGGCCATAATTTACATAGACAAGGGAAGCAGTTACATCGCCATCCGCGCCCCAGGCATTATAAGTTGGTAGTTGTCCTTCCTGTCCTGAGGTAGCATCACCTGGCACAGCTGGTTCTTTCAATTCCGCGGTAAATTTAACCGGAGCAATCAGTTCGAGTTGCCGTTCTGCAGGCGTAGGAAATAAGACATAGAAGGTTTCAATTTTGGCATCCCATCCATACGACTTGAACTGATTGTAAACTTTTTCAGCCACTTCTTTTCCTGCTGCTGAGCCTAAGTGGTGAGGTTTGGCCGATAATTCTTTGATCGTTTTTCCTATATTTTCCTTACTTAACAGGCGGTCAAATTTTGTTTCCAAGTTTTGTTGTGTGTCTTGTTGTGCCAGAGCAGACCCTGAGAGAATAGAGAGGCAAAACATAGAGATTAAGGTTTTATTTTTCCAATACATATATTTTTATTTAATCGTCAAACTGGTTTTCTAATTTATTTAATCGGTCCGTCCATACCTATTGG
>NZ_QAIL01000590.1:0-444 GCF_003061025.1 Pedobacter sp. HMWF019
GGACATATAACTAACCTTATTCTATAAAACTATAGCCCAATGAAAAAAACCTTTTTACTGGCCTGCAGCATCAGCTTTATTCTTGCTGCAAATGCACAGGAAACACCCCTTAAAGTCATCAAGGACAATAAAGCAACTTCTGTAAAAAACCAGGGGCAATCCGGCACCTGCTGGAATTACTCTACCACTTCTCTCATTGAGTCTGAAGAAATGCGTAAAGGTTTAGGCGAATTTGACCTGAGCGAAATGTTTACCGCCCGAAACATTTATATAGAAAAAGCTAAAAACTACATCCTGCGCCAGGGTAAAGCCCAATTTGGTGAAGGCGGTCTTGGCCATGACCTGATCCGGGCGGTTGCTTTATATGGAGCCATGCCGCAGGAAGCCTTTCAAGGCGTAAGCGGAACAATCCCAGATCATTCCGGACTAGAAACTGCACTAAAA
>NZ_QAIL01000590.1:454-1623 GCF_003061025.1 Pedobacter sp. HMWF019
TCCAGACTGGCTAAAAGGCTATGAGCAGATCCTAAACCAGAAAATAGGCTTACCTCCTGCAAATTTCGACTACAAAGGAAAAACTTACACAGCAAAATCTTTCGCTGCAGACGTTCTGAAGTTTAACCCAAAAGATTATGTCAGTATCACCTCTTTTACCCATCATCCATTTTACGAATCCTTTATTTTAGAGGCGCCAGATAATTTTGCAAACGGGTCTTTCTATAATATTCCTTTGGATGAAATGCTGAGCCTGACGAAATCCGCGTTAAAAAATGGTTATACCATTATGTGGGATGCAGATGTGAGCAACAGCGATTTTCAGCAGAAAAAAGGCTATGCAATGCTATTTGAAAACAAACAAGACGGAAAACAGCCCAGCCTGAACCCCAATATCAAGGAACGCAGTTATTCGCAGGAATTGCGTCAGCAACTTTATGAGAACCTGACTACCGAAGATGATCACTTAATGCACCTGATCGGTCTGGACCAAACTCCTGAGGGTAAGATTTTATTTAAAGTAAAAAATTCCTGGGGAGAAGTAGGTCCTTTTAAAGGATATATTGAAGTTTCCGAACCTTATTTCGCCATCAATACGGTGAGCTTAGTTGTTCCAAAAGCAGCATTATCTAAAGAACTCCTAAAGAAACTCAATTTGTAAATTTAAAGAGTTAATAAAGCGAAAGGCCGCATCACTAAACATGATGCGGCCTTTCGCTTTTATTATATCAGATAAAACTTATCTGCCGTTCTTCCCATTCATTTCAACCTCCCTATCCATTTCCAGTATATCAACCTGGTCAGAAGAAGTAAAGTCGCCAATCAGGTATTTATTAAAATGATCGGCTAATTTCCAGAAGGCATATTCCGTCAGGTCACCAAAAGCATGTCGCTGACCAGGCATAATCACAAACTCGAAACGTTTGCCCGCCCGCATCAGTGCATTCGCTAACCGGATGGTATTCGCCGGATGCACATTATTATCTACATCACCAGTCATAATCATTAAATGGCCTTTCAGATTTTTAGCAATCTCCGGATTCTTATCAATGCTGTATTTAAAAGTTGTATCTCCTTTAGCAGAAATAATTTCCTTTACACCATGATGTTTCTCGCTCCACCATCTGTTATAAATACTATTGTCATGATTTCCGGCATTGGATACAGCC
>NZ_QAIL01000591.1:0-4873 GCF_003061025.1 Pedobacter sp. HMWF019
TTATTAAATAGTTATTTACATTTATGGAAACAAACGCATGGGTAAATCTAAACTCGCTCTCATATTTGTTGCTTTTATTCTTATTGCTTTTACTTCTCAGGCACAAATTACGCTTGATCCGGTAAATCCAGGGCCTTATTCGCCTGGATCAAGCATAGCTATTTCTTTTACGTCTGACGTAAATACGTGCATAGCAAAGAACAATATATTTGAGCTGTATCTTTCAGACGCAAACGGAAATTTTATTTCAACAGCTCCGATAGGAACCTATAACGGATTCTATTCGGCTTTTGTGAATGGCTCCATTCCCAACGGAACACCAGCGGGGACGGGCTACAAGCTCAGGATTAAAACAACTTCGCCGGCATCAGTTTCCGCTGAATCGACACCTTTTGAAATCCGGGCAGGAACCGTAGTTAATGCAGGTGTGACTTCGGAAGGCAACATCATCAGTAACAACCCGCTCACATTTGGTAAATGTAATAGTACACAAAGTACGCTTGACTACATCTTCTCCAATACCTCAAACACCAATAATGTAACAGCAACGATCACCAATTTACTAACTCCAGAAGCACCAACAAGCCTTAGCTTTACCACTGCAGGCGAGTTAAAAACGTTTAAGGCAAAACAGGCACATTACCTAGTTTTTACGACGGCAAAAGGGGCAGATGGTTCGATAAGCACACATGCGTATTTCCTGGTAAACAACCGTGCGGTTACTGCATTTGCAACCACCAGCGGAAATACTGTATGCTTTCCCACAGGGACCTTTGAATATTCTGTAGATGTTTCGGAAACTGGTATCAAAGCAAATTTTCCTGGAAGCACTTATCAGATTACCTGGGGTGATGATCAGGTGGACACCTATACTTATTGCGATATTATTCAACAGCAGAATAAAGTAAAGCATAGTTTTAGCAGGTCGTCCTGTGGATTTTCCTTCGGATCTGGAGCCAACACGGTTTATAATGCTTTTGGTGTTAATGTACAACTGACAAGTCCTTTTTGCGGGCCAATTGGAACAGCACTCTCCACCACTGCCAGAGTAGTAACCCGGCCAGTAAATAAATTCACATTTTCCCCAATCATATGCCTGGGTGATGAAGCAAGTTTTGTAAATCAGTCTACAAAAGGGCAAAAACCCAATGAAACCAGTAATGGCTGTTCAGACAACAATGTGACCTACAGTTGGTATGTAGACGGAGAACCAAAAGCAACAGGAAAACCAATAGATTTTGTCTTCAGATATACTTTTACGACCAAAGGCCCGCATAAAGTACTTTTGGTTTCTAACAGTGACGGCGATTGTCAGGCCGATCCATTAGAAAATACAGTCTGTGTACAAGATCCGCCAAAGCCAGCTTTCACACTTTCCAATAAACTCATCTGCCTTTCAGCAGCCACAATTACCGCGAACAGCTCAGCGTCGATATTGGACAATACCTGTCCTAATACCCCGGTTTACACCTGGACCGTAACCCCAGCAGCAGGTGTCACTTTTGATAAAAATGCAGCAAACCCAGGTTTTACATTTGCACAGACTGGTGTTTACAGCGTCGTTCTTTCCATAAAAACGGGCACCTGCGAGGTATCAGCTAGTGCACAGGAGGTCGTGGTCAACACTAGCCCTCAGGCTACTTTATCTAAGGACAATGATCTTTGTGCAAGGGGAGATTATTTATTCGGGCCCAACAGTGACGTAACCAAAACACTTTCCAGTGGCACCGTAAAACCACTGGCTGATACTTATACCTGGACAGTTACAGGCGCTGGCGGTTATACCTTTGTAAGTCCGAGTACTCCAAACTCTCAATATCCAACCATTAATTTCCAGGATTTTGGAACATATACCGTTACATTAACCCATAAAAACAACTGTGGTACGGTTACCGTATCTCAGAAACTCAATTTCACTGTATCGCCAACAGCCAGCATTACAGCAACACCAACAGCCATTTGTTATAATGACAACATTAACCTGGAGGGAAAGATCGAAAACGCCATACCTAAAACCACCTTTCAATGGCTAGGTGCCGGAACCTTTCTTCCGACAGATGATCTTAAAACGGTTTATACCCCTACCCTTGCCGAGCGCAATGCGGGAGTGGCAAATATAAAGCTGGTGGTTAACACTGGTATCACGGGTACTTGTGCAGTAGTTACATCAGAGGCTGCAGTGGTGATCTACCCAAAAAATACGGTAACGAATACTTCAGCTTCCCTTACGCAAAACATATGTACGGGAGATTTCGCTGTATTTACACCTCAAACCAATGTACCTGGCAGTACATTTAGATGGACCGCGGTAAATACTGCAGGCACTGCTACTGGTTTCAGCGCAAGCGGAAAGGGTAATATTAATGAGGCCATTGTCAATACAAATGCTCTACAAACAGCCACAGTTGAATATACGATTACTCCGGAATCAAACGGATGTGATGGTGTTCCTTTTAAATTTACAGTCAATATTGCGCCCAGACCAGTGATCACAACCACTATTCCGGAGAAAACAATTTGCCACAACAATCCGGCAGCCATTGTGGTCAGCTCAAATATTCCGGCAACTTTCACATGGACAAGTACAGCAACAACTGGCGTTACTGGCAATACATCTAACGCGGTTCAGGGCAGTGTTGCAAATTCACTAAATATCAATGACGTTTTATTGAACTCTACTTTTAGCCAGGGTACGGTGACTTATACCATTACGCCTTATTCTTCTACCGGTTGTAAAGGAAAAGATATTCAGATCATCGTACATGTTGACCCAGCAGTCACCAAATCAAATGCCGGCCCTAATGAAAATATATGTTCCGCCAATTCATATATTCTGAAAGGAAATAAACCAGATGTAGGTACTGGTGTTTGGAAAGTGGTTTCCGTACATGCCCTGGCACCTCAATTTGCTGATGCAACAGATGCGGAAACCAAAGTCTCCAATCTAGCACCGGGAGAAACGTACACTTTCAGCTGGACAATTACCGGAACAGGTCAATGTACAGCATCCAGCAGTGAAGTAACCATTACCGTTAATGAGCCAACACTGCCTGGAACCACTGCAACGACAACAGCTCTGGTTTGCCAGAACAGCAATACCGGTGTAATTACACTGAGTGGAAACAGGGGTACAGTCAAAGGATGGCAGAGTATGGCCAGCGGCGCTACCGGGTGGACTGATCTTCCGGGTACCAATACCGGAAACACCTATAGCTTTAAAGATTTAGCATTAACCACCCAGTTCAGGGCAGTGGTACAAAACGGCGGTTGTACGATTGAATATTCGACACCAACAACCATCACCGTCAGTCCGGCAACGACTATCGCCAAAGCAGGTAACAACCAAATCTTATGTGCCAGCCGAACCGTACTGTTGGAAGCTAATCCCCCTGCTGCAGGCGAATCAGGACTGTGGACAAAAGTTTCAGGTACAGGAAATATTACAATTGTTGACCCCACTTCGCCTAAGACAGAGGTAACAGGTTTATCAAACCCGGAAACCTATGTTTTTAAATGGACCATTACCGGCAACTCCCCCTGCGGCCCTTCAGAATCAAATGTGGATATCCGCAATAACCAAGGAATTAATCAAAGCATCTCCAGCAGTAATACTGTAGTCTGCAATGGGCAAACCGCCACCATTACCGGAAGCAACCCAACGGGGGGTAATGAAGGAGATTATCAGTATCTGTGGGAACAGAAAGAAGGCACGGGTGCATGGACAGTAATTGCCGGAGAAACTGCACAAAACCTGAGCATTCAGTTGACCACTTCTGGCGACATCAGTTTTAGAAGAACTGTAAAAAGTGGCAGCTGTACCTCCATCAGCAATGAATTTCAGATCACGGTTCAACCTCCGATAACGAAAAACACCATAGCTGCAGATCAGACCATTTGCAGTGGAAAAGCCCCGGAGATTTTAACAGGAAGTACACCAGAAGGCGCAGATGGACAGTTTCTATATCAGTGGCAATCTAGTCCGAATGGAAACAGCTGGACAAACATCGGCACTGGAATTGCTCAAAACTATCAGCCACAAAGTCTGGCTACCACTACATTTTACAGGCGCCTTGTGGGTACAGTTCAATGCAGCGGCACCCTTCAAAGCATTAGCAATGCCATTAAGGTAACTGTTAACCCTAATGCAATTGCAGAGTTTAACTGGACATCTGACAAAGGCTGTATTCCATTTAAACTGGACATTCATGCCGTTCCATATGCAGACAGGAACAATACCTATACCTGGTATGCGAATGATGTCCAGATCGCCACTGGCATCAATTTTCCAGAATATATCCTAAAAACCAGCAATACCAGTGTAACCATCAAGCTCGTGGTGAGTAGTTTACTAGGTTGCTCAGAAGCGGAATTCTCTCACCTGTTCAGCACCAACCAGGCAGTTCCCGCCAGTTTTACCCCTCTTGCTTCAGAAGGCTGCGACCCGCTCAAGGTAACTTTTGTAAACACCTCCATCCTTACCGCAGGCGCTACATTTAAATGGGATTTTGGCAACGGAGAACAGTCAAATCTGGCCAACCCCGCACCAGTTACTTTCTATGCCAATCCATCGGGCAAAGACAGCCTTTACACCGTAACTCTAACCGCCACAACCGCCTGCGGAAGTAACTCCGTCACGGCTACAGTATTTGTAAAAGCAAAACCAATTGCTGTATTTTCACCAAGCAAAACAGATGGCTGCTCGCCAATGAGTGTAGATTTTACCAACACCTCTCCGGGAGGCACCAACAAATATTATTATGATTTTGGAGATGGAAGTCCAATTGTCGAAAAGACAGATAAATCGGCGGTAAACCATGTTTACAACACCACAAAAACCCAGCTTTTTAAAGCCACATTAACCGCTGTAAATGAC
>NZ_QAIL01000591.1:4883-11664 GCF_003061025.1 Pedobacter sp. HMWF019
CAGCTTTTTAAAGCCACATTAACCGCTGTAAATGACTGCGGGACCAATGTTAAAAGTTATGATATCCGTGTGTCCCCACAAAATATTACGCCAGAACTGGTGGTAGATGCCAAAGAAAAACAGGGCTGTGCACCATGGACAGTCCATTTCGACAACAACTCTATTGGTGCAAGCCGCTTTACATTTGATTTCGGCGACGGAGGTACAAGAAATACCATAACCACCGGAACAGAAACCTATACCTTTACCAAAGCAGGTACTTATACCGTTAAGATGACAGCATTTAACAGCTGTTCGGAGATTTCCACAACAGAAACGATTACCGTGCTACCCCAGCCACAAGTTGCATTCGATGCCGATATCACCCTGGGCTGTGCGGGGCTTGCTGTTCAGTTTAAAAACAATACCCAAGATGGTTTTAGCTACAGCTGGGACTTTGGTGACGGAAGCCCGCTGTCTAATGAAGTTGCACCAATACATACTTACAACGGCGACCAGGAATACTATACCGTAACCCTTACCGCCACCAACTCTCTTGGATGTACGCAGACAATCTCCAGAAACCAGTACATCCATATCGTGCCACCTCCTGTTGCAAAATTTAATGTCTCTCCTTCCACCCGGATCAGTATTCCTGATTATACCTTCAGATTCGAGGATGAAAGTACCAATCAGCCAAGCAACTGGCTTTGGACATTTGGAGATAAACAGAGTTCAACCCTGCAGAACCCATCTCATACCTATGCCGATACAGGAAAATATACCGTGACTTTACAAGTCATTAACCAGCAGGGCTGTATCAGCACCACCTTTAAACAAGTCAGCATTGAAGGTGTCCCTGGATATCTATACCTGCCAAACGCTTTTATGCCAGGGGGCTCAAGACCAGAACTCAGAACCTTCCAGGCCAAAGGTTCAGGTATCAAAACCTGGAGGATGACTGTTTTCAACAAATGGGGACAAGCGCTATGGGAAACCAGTAAACTGGAAGAAGGCCGTCCTGTTGAAGGTTGGGATGGAACCTTCAGTGGCGCTCCTGCGCCACAGGGAGTTTACTTCTGGAAAGTCGATGTTGAGTTTATTAATGGTACCGAATGGAAAGGAATGAGTTATGACAACTCCAGCCCAAAAAGAACCGGACCAATCCACCTGATCAGATAAAAATAAATGAAGAAACCATCTACATATCTATTGCTGGTAATTACTGGATTAGCCTGTTCCCTTGTCGCTAATGCACAGGATCAGCTCTTTTCACAGTTTTTTAATGCCCCTCTATATCTGAACCCAGCCCTTACCGGACAATTTGAAGGAGACATCCGAACCAACCTGATCTACAGAAATCAATGGTCCAGCCTTACAGGAAACCTGCAGTACATCAATGCTTCAGCCGATATCAATATACCAAGCTTTGGCGGTGGTGTTGGTTTAATGTTCAACCGGAGCAATGAAGGATCTGCCGGACTCCTTAAAAACAACATAGCAGCTACCTACGCCTACAGCGTTGGTACGGATGAGTTTGTACTTTCTTTTGGCATAGCCGCTGGCTTAACCAATCGTACCATCAATTGGAACAAGCTTGTCTTTTCAGATCAGATCGATCCCCGGTTAGGTTATATTCCAGGCAGCACATCTTCGGCCGATGTCCCTAACATCAGCAGCCGTTATTATTTTGACCCTGCAGCAGGTATTAACCTTGTGTATGGCTCTTTTATGCTTGGCGCCGCCGTCAACCATATCAACCAACCTGATGAATCCTTTACCGGTGCACAGGCAAAATTACCCAGAAGGATCACGATTAATACCAGTTACAGGATTCCGCTAATGAGCAGCTCATCCTTCCGTGATTACGAAAGCCCATACGTTATTCCTTCTATCGTCTACTATAACCAGGATAAAATGCAGTCTTTAAGTATGGGTGCCCAGCTCAAGTATAAAAGCATCAATACCGGAATATGGTACAGGACCACCGGACAAGGGGGGCCCGATGCCATTGTTGTTTCTCTGATATTTGATCTCTTTAAAAATTCAACCAATGGAGAAAGAGTGCGCCTGGGCTTAAGCCATGATGCCACAACGTCAAAAATTAATTACACCAATACCAGTGGAACCACTGAAGCCAGTGTTGGTTATCAGCAGTACTTCAGGAATAGTGACAATTATGAAAAATTCAATGGCCTCCGCTGCTATGATTTCTACTAAGGTCAGGAAGCAAAATTCTGCTTTATACATTAAAATATTACTATAAACAGACCGGCAGCGACCAGCCTTAAGTCAATTTTATCTAAGTTTGTATTATTATGCAAAGAGAACAGATCTCGGTTTTTGATATTTTTAAAATCGGTGTCGGGCCGTCAAGCTCACATACACTGGGTCCATGGAGGGCCGCACAACAATTTATCGGTTTACTGGTTAAAAATAACCAGCTCGATCAGGTAGAACAAGTTAAGATTCTCCTTTATGGTTCCCTGGCCAAAACGGGTAAGGGCCATGGAACAGACGTTGCCATTTTATTGGGTATGAGCGGAGCTGACCCGGTAACGTTTGATGTAAATGCTATTGATTCCACTGTTGAAACCATTAAAAGTAATCAGCAGCTGCAGCTCAACGGCACCAACAGTATACATTTTAACTATACGGATGATCTGATCTTTCTTTTCCATGAGAGCCTTCCTTTCCATCCAAATGCAGTGACCTTCCAAGCCTTTATGAACAATGGCAAGGCTGTTTCAGAAACGTATTACTCTATTGGAGGTGGTTTTGTAGTTAAAGAAGGGGAAAATGGAAGTGAGAAAGAACAAGTGGAACTGCCTTTTCCCGTAGAAAAAGCTTCAGACCTCTTGCACTGGTGCCTGACCACAGGTCTTAAAGTATCCGAAGTTGTGCTCGAAAATGAACTGGCCTGGAGGAAAGAGAATGAAACCAAAGAGGGCATCCTTCAGCATTTCCATGTGATGAAAGATTGTACCTACAGGGGCTGTCACACCACCGGATTCTTACCTGGCGGATTAAATGTGGCCAGACGTGCTGCAGCCTTGAACAAGAGGCTCATGGGAGATCAACCCTATAGTGACTACAAGAGCTGGATTATGGCCATCAGAAATGGAGGAAACAGCTTTAACTATATATTAGACTGGGTAAGTTGTTTTGCCCTGGCAGTTAATGAGGAGAATGCTTCTTTTGGCCGGGTGGTCACCGCTCCTACTAATGGTGCTGCCGGAGTCATCCCTGCCGTACTTCAGTACTACATTGCTTTTTGCAATGGTTATGAAGAGGAGAAAATCATCCAGTTTATTGCCTGTGCTTCTGAGATCGGAAGTATATTTAAAAAAGGAGCCACGATATCTGCTGCAATGGGTGGTTGCCAGGCGGAAATTGGTGTATCCTCTGCCATGGCTGCGGCGGCATTAACGGAATGCCTTGGCGGATCCCAGAGACAGGTATTGATGGCTGCTGAAATCGCTATGGAACACCACCTTGGTTTAACCTGCGATCCTATTGGAGGACTTGTTCAGGTCCCTTGTATTGAAAGAAATACCATGGGTGCGATCAAAGCCATTACCGCAAGTCAACTGGCGCTTCAGAGCAATCCGGACAAGGCTAAGGTAAGTCTGGATGCTGTAGTTAACACCATGTGGGAAACTGCCCTGGATATGAACTCCAAATATAAAGAAACCTCAGACGGCGGATTGGCCACCAATATTCCTATCAGTTTACCTGAATGTTAGTTAAATTTTCTGCTGGGCTTTAATGGCCAGGTACTTGTTCACCACATTGATAGTGAGTTTCTCCGGAGGCGTCAGAATACTCAGTATTCCATGTTTTGCCAGTTCCTTGACCATCAGCTTTTTTTCATACACGAATTTCTCTGCAATGGTTTTCACATAAATCCCTTCCACATCGGTCGTCGGTTGATCGGTAAGAGACTTAAGTCCGGTATTTTCGAAAAAAACAATCAGCAACAGGTGAAATTTCGCCATTCGTTTTAAAAACGGAAGTTGTCTGTTTAACGCAGACATACTCTCAAAATTGGTGAAAAATACCACCAGACTACGTTGTTTTAAAACAGAGCGAACACTAAGGTACAAAGCTTCCATATTGGTTTCCAGGTACCGGGTTTTCTCCTTGTAGAGTACATCCATGATCTTTCCCAATTGCGTGGGCCGCCTGTCTGCCTGAACAATACTGCCCACCTTTTCTGCAATGGTCATCAACCCCGCCTTATCTTCTTTCACCAAAGCAACACTAGACAGGATCAAACTCGCATTGATGGCATAATCAAGCAAAGTCAAACCCTCAAAAGGAAGTTTCATTGCTCTTGATTTATCGATGATACAATATACATGCTGTGCTTTCTCATCCGTAAATGAATTGACCATCAATTCTCCTTTCCGCGCAGTGGCTTTCCAGTTCACTGTCCTGTAATCATCTCCCTGAACATAACTTTTTACCTGATCAAACTCCATACTATGGCCCAGGCGTCTGACCTTCTTGATTCCAATTTCAGTTAACCGGTTGGAAATGGCCATCAATTCATACCTGCGCAATTGCAGGAAAGACGGATATACAGGTACAGTGACCGGCGTTCCCAGATTGAATCTTCTGATGATCAACCCCAGTGGGGATCTGACATATAAGCGAATCTGACCAAAGGCATATTCTCCCCTCTTAGTTGGCCTCAGGCTATAGTGTATCGTCTTTTGTTCCCTGGCTTTGAGCTCACTTTTAAACCAAAGGTTCCGTTTCTGAAACTGAAAAGGGATTTCATCGATCAGACCCACACGAGTGGGAAAAGAATAAAAACTCTCCAGATAAAGTTTAATTTCATTATCATCTCCATTACTTAATCTTTCTGGCAAACTCCGGCTCGCAAAAAATCCCTTCTTCTGGCCATAGATCAATACAAAATCAATAAAGATCAGTATCACCAGCAGGCCGAAAAAGATAAAGGGAAGATCCCCCATCCAGGTCAGGAAGAAAGAAAACAGGAAAAGGAAAGAAGAAATTCCAATGCCTGCAAAAAACATTCTGCCCAAAAAGAGATTCTTATAATAGTTATTGAAAAAGTTTTTCAAAAGATTCCGGATTTATCTTGGCACTTCTATTTTTTGAATAATTTGCATCACAATATCAGCGGCTGTTAGCCCCTCCATCTCTTTATCAGGAGTTAGCATAATTCTGTGGGCAAGAACAGGCACACTCACTTTAATGATGTCTTCCGGGGTCACAAAATCACGTCCTTGTATGCCAGCAATTGCCTTGGCACTATTAATCAGGGCCAGAGATGCACGAGGAGAAGCCCCCAGGTAAAGTGCTTTATTGTTTCGGGTTTCCTGAGTGATTTTAACGACATACTCAACCAGTTTTGGCTCTACATGAAGCGCTTTAACCAATTTCCTGCAAGCCTTGATCTGTTCTGTGCTCAATACCGCTTTAACCTCACTGATCTCTGCACTAAGGTTCTGCTGGTGCTGATTTTGCAACATCAGGATCTCTTCTTCAAACGTGGGGTATTTAACCTCTATCTTAAATAAAAAGCGGTCCAGTTGTGCCTCTGGCAATCTATAGGTTCCTTCCTGCTCAATTGGGTTTTGAGTTGCCAGAACCATAAATGGTTCCTCCATCAAATAGGTATGACCATCAACGGTTACCTGTCTTTCTTCCATCACCTCAAATAAAGCAGATTGTGTTTTCGCCGGCGCCCTGTTGATCTCATCGACCAGGATGATATTTCCAAAAACAGGACCTTTTCTGTATTCGAAGGAAGAAGATCTTGGATCAAATACAGAAGTTCCCAATACATCGGAGGGCATCAGGTCAGGTGTAAATTGTATCCGGGAAAAAGAGGCATCTATACTTCTAGCCACCAGTTTCGCACTCAATGTTTTTGCCACCCCCGGAACACCTTCCAGCAACACATGGCCATCTGCCAGCAATCCGGCAATTAGAAAATCTACGGTATTTTTCTGCCCTACAATGATGCGCCCCAGACTTTCCCTGATTTGCTCTACCGCTCGGTTAAGTTCCGCAAGATCTGTTCTTTCACTAAAAATTTCCGCTTCCATAATTTATTTGGCTTGTTTATAAAATAGTTCAATTTTTTGGTTGAGATCAATCAGCAGCACATCGTCAATACTTCCTCCTCTATTTACCTGATCTATGGTCTCAAATAAGGCATTCACCGCCAACTCTCCGGCCCCGGATTTCAAGGCCAGTGCCTTTTTAAATTCCTGATCTATAATTGTCGTCTTTAAATGGTAATTCGTTCTGATATGTTCCAGAAGATAGTTAATTTTCTTCTGAGCAATATCCCGGTTATCCCGTTGCTGATAGTATACCTTACCCACCAGCTCCACAAACTCAACCGAAGAATTTTTTAGGGGTTCTATGATGGGTATGATCCGCTGACGTCGTTTCATTTCAAACAAAACAAAAATTACCAAGCCGATCAGCGCTAGCTCATAAGCCCATCGGAGTTGTTCATGCCCAAAAATTACCCGGAGCACAGACTGGTCTTCTGTATTCCCCCTCGTATTGTACTCATCCCAGATCAGAGTACCCGAGGCCGGAAGATAGGATAGCGCCTTTCCGGCATATTCTGCACCCAAAGGATCCAACAGGCTATAATTGGTCAATAATTGCGGATTAGGAAGGATATACAGCGCCCCTCTGCCAATTGTATATTTGATAAAATTGACATGCCCCTCTGCATCTTTACCGAGTATAGTTACTCTTGAAGTATCAAATTTACTAAAGTACTGATCACCAATGCCCTTATTAAGGG
>NZ_QAIL01000591.1:11674-16601 GCF_003061025.1 Pedobacter sp. HMWF019
AGCAGATTTTAATTGAGGATTTACAAAATTGAGGGTTGTTTTCTTTCGTTTTGCAAAATTAAAGGAAGAACGGGTCTGCAATTTCAGTGTATCACTTATAAACTTGCCAAAATCAAACGCTGCAATAAAAACACGATTGCCACGTCCGGCAAACTTTAGCAGTTCCCCGCTACCTAGTTTATCCAGCTCCAGCCCTCCACTGATCAGCAAATAACTGCTATTATCGGAATCGTTATCCTTTAAAGTATTGTACACAGGCAGTCCTGAAACTGTAATTTTAGTATCTGGAAAGAGATGGCCCATTTGATGGTAAAGGATATACAAACCGAAAGGAATTTTATCTTCTTTTAAATAACTCGCCCGCCAGTCCGTTGGTTTCGGTTTGTAATACTGGGCCAGTAAATAACCGATTACAAAAATGGCACTAAAGATCAGATATCTTCTTAATCCTTTCATAATGCCTTTCCAATAAATTGATCAAACCCTTGTTTAATCAGCCCAAAATTATCTTTATTGATAAAGAACTCTCCATACCAGATATATTCAAACTGATGTGTAAGCATTGAAAACTGCCTTCTCTTCTCCAAATCCTGGATCTCTCCAATATAGATTTGATTCGTTTTTCCTGGCATCCAGTCAATCCGCCCACTATCGCTTAATTTCTTCAGCGTCTTCAAATACAATAACCTCACAGCAATCCTGTAATTTCCTAAACTTATAGCCCTATCTATTTCTTCAGTAAAATTGATTTCGTGGATGTTATCGTCAGACTCGCTATAGGGAACCTCAATTGATTTTGATTTACGGGAAAATATCTTTAAATCTGCTCCGATGAGTTTCAATACAACGAAGACCACCAATCCTGTTAAAACAGAAATGAAAAAATACTTCACAAAAGGCACAGCTGCTTTATTGCCCAAAATATGCTCAAGAAGTTCCCAGAACCATCTCCAGAACCGGCTCCATAAACTTTGTGAGGGCACAGCATCATCGTAAATAAACGCTTTTTCCTTACTATAAGACTTAAGCTGCTCCGCATCAAACCTTCTCCAAACCATCTGTGCGGTATCTGATTTCAAAGCCGCAGTTTTGACAACTTCGCCTGGAGGAGTAACCTTTGCATATATCGGGCTGCAACTCAAAAAAAGGAAAATAAGGAGCAGAAACCTCATATTAATATTCTTCAGGAGTCGAATTCAGATCTTTTTCTCCTGTACCAAACTGGTCAATTCTATTCATCAGCCCCGTACTCTCCTGCCGTTCAGTTAAATTGAAATAACAAAGCGTAACCCCAATAACCGGCAAAACCATAAACAACTGACACACATACTGAATGATCGTAGAAATAATAACAATAGTGCTGCTCAATCCACGTCCTCCCGAAGTAAATGCTCCAACCAGTCCTAATATAATAGCGGGTAAAGAGGCAAAAGACATTGTCGCATAAGCGATGATCCAAATCACAAATATAGTAGCTGCAGTGGTCCACCATTGATCCTTTAACAATTTAAAGGACCGGTTAAATGAATACCCAAGTGTTCCGTTTTCCAGAACCATGATCGGATAAAATATCGACATCGCAGGAAAAACATATACTCCTGGAAAAAAACAGCACATAAAGGCCAGCAATATGAAGATACCAACAACAATACCACTTCCCATTACCCTAAAAAAGTAATACTTAAAATAGGCCCAAACCTCTTCTACTGTTGGCGCCACATTTCCCTTTTCAATGTATAAAGCAATAAAACTTAGTGTAGCGACATACATTGACGTATAATTGGCCATAACCAGCACGATCACCATAAAATAGCTGATGGAAAAGACCTGCGATAACCGGCTAAAGCCATAGGGGTCTGCAGAGGTTGATGCAACCAGATTCTTTTGCAAAGACAGCTGATAGGTAATAGCAGCAACCATTCCGGCAAGGATAAAAAATCCACATAAATAAATAAGTACTTTCAGTAAGGGCTTAAAATTTTGTTTTATAAACAAAAAGGTATCATTAATGATCTCACCGAATTCTCTGACTTTTTTAAATTCTAATCTATCTAACATTTTAAGGGGTTTGAGTGCGTTTAATAATTTGTTGGGGATAAAGAACCACATACCACAACATAAAGGCAAGAGAGCAGCTTAAAATGGATATGCTCAGCCATAGGGGCATCTCCGTATGCCGTGTCACAAAACTCTCAAAGATAGCCGCAACAACAATAATAGGTAAAATACCCAAAGCAATTTTACTTCCATCTTTTGCGCTCTTTATAAAGGCTTGAGCGCGGGTATAGGTTCTTGGAAAAAGTAAACCATGTCCTAGTACCAATCCTGCCCCTCCAGCTATAATTATGGCTGAAATTTCAAGGGTTCCGTGGATCCATATCACAAGAACAGACTCCAGGCCAAGCCCTTTGCTGAAGAAGTAATACTCAAATGACCCTAGCATAATTCCATTCCTCAGGATAAAAAATACAGGTCCTATCGAAACAAATACACCGCTCACAAACATGAGTAAACTTACATACAGATTATTGAAAGCAATCATCAAAAACATAGGCAATTCTGATTGCCCTTTATATACACCAAAAGGATCCCCTTTAGCTATATTTTCATTCGTCATATTTACATAGTTGTCTCCAAGGATCAGTCTTACAAAACTATCATCATACTTTGCAGAAAGTATCCCTATAAGGGCCGATAATACAAAGAATAGGAAAGCATAGAGCAACTGTTTACGGTAGGTATAAAAAAGAACTGGAAGCTCCGATTTCCAAAAATCAGCAAACTTTGCAGCACCTTCCTTCTTATTTTTATAAATGGATTGATGCAACAAAGAGGCAATCCCATTCAGGTAAGCAGTGGTCTTCGATTTAGGGTAAAATGTTTTCGAATAAGCAAGATCATTGGTGATGTCAACAAAGCGATCAGCAAGCTCGTCTGGATTTAAAGACTGCATTTGCTCGTAAGACTTCCATTTTTCCGAATTCTGTTTAACAAACAGCGCCTCTCTCATAGACTATGTAAGATGTAATTTTCTGTTAAAATAGCTAAAAAAACAATTTTTCACCAATAAATTGAACATCAACATTATATTTGGTCTTTATGGAGACAATACAGGTAAACACAAGCCAACACGTTGACATTGACTACCCACTTGCAGGCCTCGGGGAGCGTATAGCCGCCAGACTGGTCGATCTGGGCATCTTTCTCGGACTAGCAATATTGTTCTTTTTCTTTGGATCCATCAGTGGTATCACCAATACTCCCACCATTTTATACACGCTTATTATTCTTTATTCAGCAGGTTATATTTTTTACACACTGGTCTGCGAAATCTTTATGAATGGCCAGACACTTGGAAAAAGAGTGATGAAAATTAGGGTGATCAGTGTAAATGGTGCCCAACCCACCATGGGGCAGTATTTCATGCGCTGGGTATTCAGATTGGTAGACTTTGTACTCACAGGTCAGGTACTGGGTTTAATCGTTATTGCCATAACCGATAAGAAACAAAGGATTGGGGATATCGTTGCAGGCACAACAGTCATCAGGACTGTTCCCCATACCACTTTTGAGCATATTGCCTTCCAGCCTGTTGAAGAAGCATATACACCTGTATTCAGCAATATAGAACAACTTACAGACAGGGACGTCGAATTGATCCATGAAGTGATCAGCACCTATTACAAAACCCATAATCCGGATCTTATCTATAGCATGGCCACCCGGGTTGGAAAACATCTTTCCATTACCCCACCTCCAGAAATGAACCAGCTCGATTTTTTAACCACAGTGGTTAAAGATTATAAGCAACTGACCTCCAAAGTAGATTAAGCCTTTTAAACAAGCCTCCCTGAATAGATTTTAAAAATATAATTAACCAGGATTATTGATCCGGTAATCATATACAATATCCGAATAAGCCCATTGCTTCGGTTTTTAAATCCGTAATTGGCACATAGTGCAATAACAATGGTGAACAGAATAGGAACGGTTGGAGGATACAAAGAGAGGCTATCCTTAAAATCTCCCTTTAAAAGCGCTAATAAGGAGCGCTGGAAGCCACAGCCTGGACAATCATATCCCGTTAGCTGTTTAAGTGGACAGGGTAAAAAAAAATTATCCGCCTTTCCCAAAAATGAGGTCCAGGCGGATAATATGTATAAACCGAGTAATTGCACCTATAAATTATAGGTTAGTTGAATGGTCTGAAGAATCGTCTTTCTTATTCTGGAAAGGATTGTTTTCTCCGAATGGATTGTTCACCCCAAAAGGATTATTTACCCCATTAAAACCGCCTTGAGCCTCTGCTGCAGATGGACCGATATATTTTGCATCCCCAAAACCTAGCATTGGATAAAACACAAAAGGTAGAATGATCATACCTACAGTATACCCTTCTGTTTTACCAAAACTTTTGCTTAATAAGTTGACTAGCCAGATTGCAAAAACGAAATTGACACAAGGGATGAGTAACCATAAAATCCAGATGGTTGGCTTACCAACAATTTCAATCAGAATAATAGCATTGTAAATAGGGATAATAGCCGCCCAGCCAGGTTTGCCAGCTTTAACGAAGATTTTCCAGAGTCCCGCATACGTCAGAACGATAACCAATAAATAAAAGAGTCCAGCTCCGAGCCCTATTCCGGCTCCTGCTGATGAGTAAGGTGATGAATAATCCATAGGTTTTTAGCTTTAATTTCTAGTAAAGATAATATTCTACATGAAAAATCAAAACTAATTACCTCTCTTTAAGCATATAGCGTTAAAAAATAAGGAATACACCTCTAAAAAAAGGTTATAAACTTCTAATTAAGCTTTTCCAAAACGAGCATACATCTTTCCCAAAAAGCTTATAAACAAGAAAAGCCTGTAGTGTTAACTACAGGCTTTCTTTAAGATTTGGCACCGACCTACTCTCCCACGT
>NZ_QAIL01000592.1 GCF_003061025.1 Pedobacter sp. HMWF019
ATTATATTCCTATGAAAAACTGCACTAAAATAAACCTCGATTTTCTTAAAACAGATGGTCATCTTTGCGCTAAAGTTCCATATAATGGACTGCTATTTAATTCTTCTCAAATTATGACTGAAGCAGGTCTGGATAATTTAACTCTTAACTGGCCAAAAAAAGATGCTGTACCGGGAAAGGGAAAGGATCTGGCTTTTGATCTTGACTTTTATCTGGCGATATCGGGATAAAAATCAGATTTCCATTAAATAATAATTCACACTGCCATAGGGCTGTCAGTGAAGTGATTTTCCTTTGTTTATCTTTAAATAAACTTATGGATTATGTTAGATGTAGATTTTTCCCTGTTTCCTCAATTGACTACCGAAAGATTGTTGCTAAGAAGTATTTCTGCTCAGGATTTGGAGCTTATTCATATCATGCGTTGTGACCGGGCTGTGAACGCCATGGTTGGCAGAGAAACACCCACATCTTTAAAACAAACTGAAGCGTTTATTGGAAAGATTGAGCGTATGATTAAAGGAAACGAAAGCATGTATTGGGTGATTTGCCTAAAGAAAGACCATCAATTGCTTGGTACAGTTTGTTGCTGGAACTTTGATGTTGAAAATGAAGCCGTAGAAATCGGATATGAAATGCTCCCGGAATTCCGACGAAGGGGGATTATGGAAGAAGCCTTAAAAGGGGTAATTGAATACGCTTTCGAAAAATTAAATGCGAGGGTTATTACGGCGTTTCCATCAGGAGTAAATATAAATTCTGTTTCTTTATTGAAAAAACTAAATTTTCAACTAGAAGATGAAGCGTATAGCAATATGCATAAGGATGTAGAGGATATAGTAACCTATACATTGAAAAAAGATTTAAAATAATATCCATTATTTGTTTTTTCTTCCAAAGCTTCTATATTTGATAATCAGGCTATAGGTCAATAGAGCTGTATAAATCAAAAAACGTGATGAACAGAAACGTACTTCCTCCTCCAACTGTTTAATTTTCTATTATTACATTACGTGTTGCTGTTGGCTGTTCCAGCCAGCACTTACTATCCTATGTAATATATTCACAAATTGTATTTATTCTTTTTACTCTATTATTTGCTTGCGCATGCAGGCACAGTTATCTTTTGTATGAAGCCATCATGTGTAAAACTACACAAACCGAAATAAATAAATTTTGGTAGCACATGATAGCTTCATCACCTTTAAAACAATTATTTTTTATGAAAAAGGCATATATAAAATTACATATAGCATTAATTCTTGCAGGTTTTACTGGAATATTTGGTCGTTTAACCACTTTAAATGAGGGGTTACTCAGTTGGTATAGGATGTTGATCTCTGGTATAGTCATACTGATTTTCCTGAAATTAAGCGGTAAACAGCAGTTCATCTCTTCTGCTGGTAAACTTAAAATTGCGGTTTCAGGTTCTATTCTCGGACTTCACTGGCTGTTCTTTTACGGTAGCATAAAATATTCCAATATCTCAGTAGGGGTGGTCTGCTTTGCATTAACCAGTTTTTTTAATGCAATATTGGCTCCGGCTATGAATAAAAAGAGACTTTCCATACAGGAACTTTTATTGAGTGGGTTGACTTTGTGTGGTATCGGTTTAATTTTTGGAATGGATGCAAGTTATAGAACCGGGATACTTTTAGGCGTCGTATCTTCAATCTTTGGCGCACTTTATACCATTTATAACGAGAGGTTAACAAAAGTATACGAGAGCGAAACGATGATCTTATATCAGATGTTTGGCGGTTTTCTAGGATTGACTCTCCTGATGCCTTTGTTTCTCGCCATCTCTCCTGCATCATCTTTGCTACCATCTTTAGCAGATTTTGGCTGGTTACTGGTGCTTTCAGTTCTTTGTACAGTAGTGATGTATTTATTTATTATTGATGCCTTAAGGGTTATTTCTTCTTTTACAGTGAGTCTGACCTTTAATCTTGAACCCTTATATACCATTCTGCTTGCTATTGTAATTTATCATGAAAATAAATCCTTGTCAATTGGGTTTTATGCGGGTTGCCTACTTATATTACTTTCTCTGGCACTACAAATGTACCGGACAGGAACAAAAAGAAAATTAGCTGTTCTTTAGTTATAGAGACTGGAATTTAAGATGCCAGGATTTTGATGAATTTATTTCAATATTAAATAGCAAAATTTTTTATAAATAAAGTGTTGAATGTATGGTGGTTAAATATTAGAGGTGTCTATTTATTGGTCTGATATAGGCTCGGATTAAATATATTAGGGAAAATTATTTTGATTGTTTGAGTAATAACTCTATCTTTGCGCTCCCTTTAAG
>NZ_QAIL01000593.1 GCF_003061025.1 Pedobacter sp. HMWF019
GGTATTAAGACCTTTATCCAGGTTCAGTTGGATTTTCATAAAAACAACACCATTCAAATCTTTTTGGATGAAGTTAACCAAATCAAAGAAATTACTGAATGTCATCATGTTACCGGACAGGCAGACTTCCTTTTAAAAGTATATGTAAACGATATTAAGGCTTATGAACGCCTGATTATGGACAAGATCAGCAAGATCTCTGTGGTGAAAACCTTTCAGACCATGATGATCATGTCCACAACCAAAAAGGAACCAATCGTTCCTCTGGAATACTAAGTCGTTATCTGCCAGTCTATCGGCATTTCTCCCTGTTCAATCAGTTTGGTATTGGTTTTGGAGAAATGTCTGCAACCAAAAAATCCATTGTAAGCTGAAAATGGAGAGGGATGGGCGGCTTTAAATAAGGTATGCCTGGATTCATCAATAAGTATTGATTTATTCTGGGCATATCTTCCCCAAAGTAAAAAAATCACACCCTGTTTCTTCTCCGATAATTCGCTGATCACTTTGTCTGTAAATATTTCCCAGCCTTTTCCCTGGTGGGAACCAGCTTCATGTGCTCTTACGGTAAGCGTTGCGTTGAGTAGAAGCACGCCTCTGTCTGCCCATTCGGTTAGGTTTCCATGATTTGGCGGAACGAAACCTTCAATATCTGTTTGCAGTTCCTTATAAATGTTTTTAAGAGAGGGGGGGATGGTCATTCCTTTTTGCACAGAAAATGACAAGCCATGCGCCTGGCCTTGTCCGTGATAAGGATCCTGGCCAAGGATCACCACTTTAACCTTGTCAAACGGGGTATGGTTAAAGGCGTTAAAAATATCCGGTCCCTTTGGAAATACGGTATTTCCTTTTTGTTTTTCTTCCTGTAAGAACAGTTTTAAAGACTTCATGTAATCCTTCTCAAATTCCTGGCTCAATACATTTAGCCATCCTGGTTCTAAAGCTGCAGACATTATTTATTTTGTTAAAATGTTCAATATATCTTTTTCAAAGGTTTCATTGGGTTGTTCCACAATTCTTCCTATTTCTTTTCCATCCTGGAAAATAATAAAGGTGGGCACACGATCAATATTTAAGTGGTCGATGAGTCCCTGGGCCGCCTTTTTTGATTGGTTAACACCAATCAAACGGAGGTTTTCTTCTTTGAAACCAGCCGCATCCAATACCTTGAGGAAATGGGGAACGTATAATTTACTGTCACCACACCAGGTGCCTAAAACGGTTGTAATGGTCTTTGTGGAAAGCGGTAGCTGTAAAGCCTGGATCAAGCTGTCGTCGAGTACATAATTTGAATACTCTGTATCATAACTTTCTTTAAACTCCGGAAAAGAAACCAAATGTGTTTTACTGCACTGGTTGATTAGGCCTTCCTGACTGTTGTGTTCTTCTTCCATCTTCTGGATGTTAAAATCTTGTTTATCATCATGATTTGTTTAGTTTCTATGACAATAGGGCAAGCGCAGAGTGGTTCTGCTGGGTTTTGTTC
>NZ_QAIL01000594.1 GCF_003061025.1 Pedobacter sp. HMWF019
TGCACCCCTTAAATTTAGCTGTTCAATTTCGTGTATAAACGTTCATTAATGAACAACTAAATTCTTTTAAATATTAAATAAGGGCCTTACGCTATAACACTAAGCCGTACTATCATATTGGCACAATGAATGATTGCCTTAAGTGCAGTTATACTAATTACCAGGCGATCAAATAACTCTTAAAAAATTTAATAATGAAGCTTTTAACTTACCAGATTCTCTTCGCATTTCTTTTTATATTGTTTCAACCCAATGATGGCTTCTGTCAACAAGTAACGTCTAAGAAAACCACTAGAAGTAACCCTGATATAAATGATCTGGATGCTGAAATTATACAGTGGCAAAAGGATTTAAACATTCCTAATGTCGCCATTAGTATCATAGAAAAGAACAGAGTTCTTAAAACAAAAGTATATGGAAACTCAAGCGATGGGAAACCCGCTCCTAAGAACATGATCTTCGAAGTAGCTTCCATTACAAAAGTAGTGTTTTCAACCTTAGTACTTAAATTGGTAGAAAAAGGAGAATGGACATTGGATGAACCCCTGGCTAATTATTTTGTTGATCCTGAAGTTGCAGCAAATCCTTTTTCAAATAAAATAACAACCCGTCATGTATTAAGCCAGCAATCTGGGTTTGATAACTGGCGTTGGATGAATGCAAGCGGAAAATTAACTTTTAATTTTGAGCCTGGTACAAGATTTAACTATAGTGGAGAAGGAATGGAGTATTTGCGAGCTGCAATTGAACACAAGTTTCACAAATCATTATCCCAACTCTCTGATTCATTACTTTTTAAACCGTTACACATGTTTGACACCAATCACATGTGGGATGGTAAGACAAATTTTGATAGATATAGCAGGATGTACGATGCTGATGGCAAAGAAATTAAAAAAGCAGATTTTTCAATTCAAGCCAGTGCTGCTGCAGGTTTAACCACAACTATTGACGATCTTTCAAAATTTGCAATGGAGGTTCTAGACGGGGCACACCTATCTAAATCCCTATATAATGAAATGATCAAAACCCAGTCAACAATTAACCCTAACCTTCAACAAGGCTTGGGATGGCGAATAATCAACGGCTTACCTAATAAAGAATATGCACTTCAGCACGGTGGAAATGATCCGGGAGTAGCAGCGATAATGGTGTTGCTGCCAAAATCGAAACGCGGTATTATTGTTCTAACAAATGCTGACAATGGATTAATTATATGCAATAACATTGTAAGGGCTACTTTTCCAGAAGGACAGGAAATTATACATAAGGCCTTTAAGAGCACCAAACTGAATGAAATACCTCCTATACTGAAATTATCAGATAGCATTTTAAAAGTGTATGAAGGTAAATATAAAAGAGAAGATGGAGTGGATGTCACCGTTACTTTGAAAGATAATGGATTGGTTCTAAGAATGTCTGGAATACCCCTTCTTAATTTGCTACCACAAACTAAAGATAATTTTTTCCTCATGGATTTGGACGCAACAGTATTCTTTACAAAAAATAGTGATGGAACTGTCAATGCCCTTTCAATAAAAGACGGTGGAAATATTATTAAATGCCTCAAGGTCATTGATTAACTATTCTTTTCAATATTTATATATTAAAATATATATGATCACTACTTAACCATCCTATGAATAACTTAGCTATAGCAAACCGACTTCGTGAGGTTCTACTTGATGGGCACTGGATTGCCAATACAAATTTCAAAGAACAAATCTTAAGTGTAAATTGGGAGCAAGCAACTCAAAAAATTGGAAATTTAAATGCGATTGCAGCTTTAACCTTTCACATTAACTATTATTTGAAGGGACTATTGCATGTTTTTGATGGCGGAAAACTTGAAATTAGTGATAAGTATAGTTTTGACGTTCCGCAAATTCAATCTGAAATGGATTGGAAAACTCTGGTAAATAGTTTTTTAAACAATTCTGAAAAATTCGCAAATCAAGTTGAGCAATTGCCAGATGGCCTGCTGGACCAGCCATTTGTCGACGAAAAATATGGAAGCTATTTACGAAATATAGAAGGTGTTATTGAACACAGTTACTATCATTTAGGCCAGATCTCTCTAATAAAAAAGATGATCTCCAATTTTGCCTAATAAAAAAATGTCCCCCGGATACCCCCAAAAACCCTGCACTTCTTTTCTCACTGGACCTTCCGCAAAGAGCTTCAGGCCCTGAGGTGAGAAAAGAAGTGCAGGGTTTTTCCTCACATTTTCCCCAATCTAGCATCTACCTAAAATATTTCCTTTATTTATAAATGCCAGTT
>NZ_QAIL01000068.1 GCF_003061025.1 Pedobacter sp. HMWF019
ACTCAATATCGTGACAAAAAATGGAATCCGTTGTTGCTATTAGAGTTTTAATTACGGTGAAAGCTGCTGACAAAAAATGCCAGTAACTTTCCTTAAAATATATTTTTAGCAAAGATCGACCATAATTTTTTATTTGAAAATATCACATCTACATTGGTGCAATTCAGATAAAATATGACAGAAAAATTTAATGGACCCGAACAGGGCAGCATGTATGACAAAGTCTTCCGCGAAAACATGGAAGATACCCTACCAGACGTTGTTAAAGACGTACTTCGTCTCCATATCGTTAAAAGCGAAGAGATCCAGGACGATGTTCAGCATACCAAAGAACGCAAACCTGATCTTTTAAAAAGAGTCGAAGACGACCAGGGGAAGGTATTTATACTCCACATTGAGTACCAGCGCGACAACGAAAAAAACATGGCTTTCTGCATGGCAGAATACAGCATCATGTTGCAAAGAAAATATGGACTGCCAGTAACCCAGTTTGTGATTTACATCGGTGCAGGAAAACCCAATATGCCCATGCGGATTAGGAATAAATACCTTCATTTCTGGTATAACCTGCTCACTTTTTCGGAAATCGACTACCAGGTGTTTCTAAACTCGGAGAAAATAGAACAAAAGATGCTGGCTATTCTCGGAGATCTCCAAATTGAGGATACAGAAATGATCTTACAACAGATCGTTCAGGAAATAGAAAATAAAGGTATTGGAGAATTAGAACAAGGAAGATATTTAAAACAATTGCGTGTATTGATGTAGTTACGTAACTTAGACAGAGAATCAATTAAAAACATGGCACTAACAGGAAAAATATTCAAAGAAGAAAAAGACATCTTGTACATTAGGGGTGAACATAAAAAAGCCCAACAAATTGCTCGGGAATTAAAAAAAGAAGGCTTATCTAATGAATTTATAGTCAAAATAACAAAACTCTCAATTCAAGAAGTCGAAACGCTCTAATACCTCCCCCTAGTTCTTCCAGTTCATGGAAGAACGCGCGGCAGATACTCCAATTTTCTGCGCTACATCACAAAAAGCTACATCAAATTTCAATTATAGTAATAACGCAATCAAATCATCTTATTGTTCACCGCATAAGAAAGCGCTTCCACCATATTACTCACACCCAAACGCTCAAAAATCCGCCTCCTGTAATACTTCACCGTATCAGAAGAAACAAATATCTTGTCGGCAATCTGGTTAATTGTTAAACCCTGCGCATGCAGCCGCAAAATCTCTATCTCCCTGTTGCTCAGTTTAGGTTTCTCTGATTTACGCCAAACGCCATTTTTTATATTAAGTTCCCAGGTTTCATCAGTTCCCTGTTTATGGATATAAACATTACCCGCATTTTTATGGTGCGCAATAGAAACTATGCACATCGATTTCCAGATCTTTTCATCGCTGGTCAAAAACAATGGAGTAAGCTTATGATTAATAAGAATATGTTTGCCATCCTGGTTAACCAAATGAAAATCGTAAGTGATGCTATATTGTTTTCTCTCTTCAGAGGGGAGTTTGGCAAAGAAATCAAATCCAACTTCATTAATCAGACTCAAGAGTTCCAAATCCTTCTCAGGCACGTTTTTGAAATAGAACTCATAGCCCATTTCTAACACTTCCTCAGAAGAGTATCCACATAAAAATAATGGGTTTTCTGAAACATATTCAAAGCCCATCTTTTCATAATCTATAACATATACACTTTCATAGGTTAACCTGGCAAAAGACTTTACCACCTCTAAATAATTTTGTTGCTGAAGGTGATCCTCCTCAGATGATTTTCTAATCCGATTCTTGGTCAGCAGGCTCGAGTTAACGTTAGATTTCATTAAGCGCAATAGATAAATAGCAAATTTACACTAAAGTGTAGTCATTGAAAATATTTTTGTGTTGACTTTTGTAGGAAACAATCCTTTTGTAGTTAAAGTAGAGGTTTAATTGATGTTAAATCTAGCTATAGAAAGGAAAGAACATGGTGTTTTCTTTAAAAATTAAAAGTATGGAAAGTAAAAAAAGCACATTATCGCTGCCTTTTGCAATGATTGCATTTCTCTTAGGGGTAGCCGTATATAAAGAAATAGATTTTGAACAGTTGAGTTTTAAAAAACCAGCCCTGGGAAGCCTCTACTTATTAACTTTTCTCTTCTCAGTTTTTGTTATTGTAAGGGGAATAATCAAACAAAACAAGCAATAATGTCCATAGATATAATAAATTGCAAACACTGCAGCACCATGATCAATGGCAATTTTTGCTGCAATTGCGGCCAGCCTGTACAAGTTAAAAGAGTGGACAGCCATTATGTTCTACACGAAATTCAGCATATTTTACATTTTGAAAAGGGTATATTATATACCGTAAAAGAATTACTGATCAGGCCCGAAAAAAGCATCAAAGAGTTTATTGCAGATAACCGGAGCAGGCTGGTAAAGCCGATTGTCTTTATCATCATCACTTCCTTAATCTATACGATAATCGCCCATTTTTTCCATATCGAAAAGGAATATATTGAGTACAGTGAGGCCAAATCAACTACCGTAGGTGTAATTTTCGATTGGGTACAAAGTCATTACGGTTATGCCAATATTATAATGGGTTTATTTATAGCTTTTTGGCTGAAGCTATTCTTTAAAAAATATGGATACAATTTTTTTGAACTGTTAATTCTGCTATGTTTTGTTGTGGGAATGGGTATGCTGATCATGGCTGTTTTTGCCGCTCTTGAAGGAATCACAAAACTAGACCTGACTAAAACTTCCGGAGTTGTTGAAGCAGGCTATTGTGCCTGGGCAATCGGGCAATTTTTTGATAAAAAGAAAATAGGCAGCTATTTAAAAGCACTCGCGGCCTTTATGTTAGGTATAATTACAGTTTGCATCACGATAGGTCTTTTAAGTGCTATCA
>NZ_QAIL01000595.1 GCF_003061025.1 Pedobacter sp. HMWF019
ACGGAATTTTGGTCAAAAAAATTAATCTCCCTGAACCAGAATTAATTAGTAAAAAATCACCATTTATTCTTCGAAAAATTTGAATAATCAGTAAATGTTCGTACTTTTGTCACACTGAAAAAAACATGGTGGTTTTAGCTCAGTTGGTTAGAGCATCGGTTTGTGGTACCGAGGGTCGTGGGTTCGAGCCCCATATTCCACCCCAAGTTTTTAAAAAGCAGTCTGAAAAGACTGCTTTTTTTGTTTACAAAGTATCTGTATCCCCGTCTTCAAAAAACAACAAGCCACCGCCCACTTAGATTCTATAGAAAGAAATTGACCTAAGATTAATCTCCCGGCAAATAATCTGACACGGAAAACAAAGTTAATTGACACGCTAAACAAAATCCTCCCTTCAGCATCCGCCTAAATTTGTCCTATAACATTTAAACAATAAACAAAATGGAAAAGAACAATTATCAAGGCGCTTTGCAACACCCAACAGGCTCTGGTTTTAATGCCAACTCAACTGCAAGCGAAGTCATTAAAGGCATTGACCTGACCGGAAAAAACGTAATCGTAACAGGTGGCAACACAGGCATTGGACTGGAAACCACCAAAGTACTCGCCGCAGCTGGCGCAACGGTTATCGTCCCAGCAAGAGATATAGAAAAAGCAAAAAAGAACCTGATGGGTATTCCAAATATAGAACTTGAAATCATGAACCTGATCGATCCCCTATCTATTGATACTTTTGCAGAGAAATTCCTGGCCTCAGGCAGGCCTCTGCATTTGCTGATCAACAATGCCGGTATCATGTGGGTTCCTTTACAAAGAGACAACCGTGGCATTGAATCGCAACTGGCCACCAATTACCTGGGGCAATTCCAACTTACCGCAAGATTATGGCCTGCATTTAAAAAAGCAAATGGGGCAAGAGTTGTTAATGTATCATCTTACGGACACCAGATGGCACCTTTTAATTTCGATGACCCCAACTTCGAACATCGGGAATACGAAACACTTCAGGCTTACGGACAATCAAAAACAGCCAGCAATCTTTTCACCCTTGAGCTGGACAATTTAGCCAAAGCATTTAACGTAAGGGCCTATTCATTACATCCAGGCTCTATCCACGGAACAGAACTGGCCAGAAATGCTGATATAGAATTATTCAAACAGTTGGGCTTCTTTAATGAGGAAGGTCATATCCGTGCGGAAGTCCTTGCTAGCCTGAAGACCATCCCTCAGGGTGCCGCCACTACGATATGGTGCGCAACCAGCCCATTGCTCAACTCCATCGGAGGTGTGTATTGCGAAGACGGAGATATCGCAATCTTAGACACAGGGGATTTAAAACACGAGAACAAACTGGGAACAAGCGGTGTACAGGCCTATTCTCTGGACGAAAGCTATGCTAAAAAACTTTGGAAGCTTACCGAGGAAATGACTGGCATCACATTCCATGTTAACTAAGCAGAACACTCCGATAAACAGTGGTCAGCTATTTCGTTCATCAGTGGATTTCTTTAGGGAAATCCACCAAAATCAAATAACTTTATTGCAGTGGAACATCTATCCAAATATCTAACAAAAGAGATCAAGCTTTCCAGTTACGAAGACAAGCTGTTCAAATCAGACCTCATGTTTAATGACCACATGCTGGTCTGGTTCATTTCGGGCGAAACAAAAATCATACAGGCAGACAGTACTTTTTATTTTAGAGCAGGAGATATTTTTCTCATCCCAAGAAATGAACTAGCTACCATTATCAACTATCCAAAAAATGGTCTGCCACATAAAACAGTGGTTATGCATTTATCAACCGAACGGTTAAAGAAATTTTATGAAAGAATTGACACCAAAAAAAACACACAACCCGAAAAAAAAATATACAGCTTTAGCAACCACCCGCTTTTAGAAAGCTGCTTAGCTTCGCTGATACCCTATTTCGATATTGAAGGAGAATTTCCAGAAAGTCTTGCCTCCTTAAAAATTGAAGAGGCAATAAGTATCCTTAGAATAATTGACCCAGGAGTAAACAGCGTATTGGCAAACTTTGATACACCTGGCAAAATAGATCTGGTCAGTTTTATGCAGCGGAATTTCATGTTCAATATGCCATTGGAAAAACTAGGCTATCTAACCGGAAGAAGTTTATCTACATTCAACAGAGATTTCAAGAAACTTTTCGATACAACTCCTCAAAAATGGCTCACAGCTAAAAGACTTGAACTAGCCTATTACCATTTAACCGAAAAAAAGAAAAAGCCAACGGAGGTCTACCTCGAAGTCGGCTTTGAAGACCTATCCCATTTCTCCTATATTTTCAAAAAGAAATACGGTGTTTCTCCCAATCGGCTACCCAGCCATACTCACTAGCAGCCTCCATTATTCTGTTTGATCCCACTCTACTTGTTTTCTATGATAACCCCATCTCCATCAACATCATCAATGGGCTCTGCCCCAGAGCTATCATCATCAACATCATAATATATTCCTTTTGGATTCTCGCCATATTCATTATCCCCTATATCCCCATCTGCAAATAACATCCAAAATCCATAAAAAGGAATTAACATCCACCACCCGCTATTTCCACGATCATGACATCTTTTTGCACCCTGAGCCAGGATAAAGTAAAATGAAGGAAGAGATACAATGAAATAAACAAGGTCCGATTTGGACTCCTCAACGGGAGTTATAGTTTGGGTAATCGACAATAAACCAATCACAGCACCAGCTACCATAGCATAAAGGAAATAAAACAAATAGCTTAGCCCATATTCGAGCCTACGTATCCTGCCGTCAAAAGAAAAAGGGTTTTTAAACATAAAATTGTGGTGTAAGAGTCTTAATAAGATGAAAGCGCATTGAGTTGTTTGGCAATATAAATCCTGGAATTATACAATTCTATGAAAAATCATCAATATTCTAAAAAAAGCCCCGACAAAATCAGAGCTTTTCATTTTCAAACTACATTACAAACCAGTACTATTCCTTTTTAGGTTTTATTTCCACAACCTCCGTTACCGTAAGCAAATCCTTTCGTTTCTCCGGATCCATCAACTCCATCAACCTCAAACCCAGCAAACCATCCATTGCCGAGCCTCCACTATTTCCGTTTCCACCAATCAATACATCTGGAATTAATTTAACATTCCCTTTCGACAGCTCTTCTGTAATTTTATACCGCGTAAAATTTTCACCACCCAGCGCCTTCACCGCAAGTTCATAAGCCTCAGCAGTAGATTTACCCACAGCCAGAATTTTACCCGCCTCAGCACTACCCGTTAAAGCAATCTGTTCAGCCTCTGCCGAAGCCCTCAGTTTAATTGCTTCAGAATCCGCCTGTGCTCTCGCTTTAGTGGCTTCAGCTTCCGCATGTGCCCTCATTTTAGTCGCCTCTGCCTCTGCACCAACTGCCAGCTTCACACCCGCTGCGTCACCCTCCGACTTTTTCACCGTAGCACTTGCTGTACGTTCTGCAATCTCTACACTTTGCTGCGCTTTAACAATATCCTTTTGCATATCCGCAATGGCCGTTTCTTTCTCCATCCCCTGACGTGTTTCCTGCGCCTGCTTCTGCGTGTTATAAGTTACCTTTTGTTCTTCTGCTATTTTACGGTCAGTCAAGGTCTTCATTAAAGATTCTGGCGGAACAATATCCCCAATCAAAGTATCAACCGCATTCACATTATACTCATCAAGCACTTTTCTGATGTGTTCTTTAGCCGATTCCTGACGTTCCTTACGCGTACTCAGGAACGCAATCACATCACTATCCTGCGCCGAGTTACGGAAATAGTTACCAATTGTTGGCTCCAGCACCTGTGAAACCAGGTTCACCATATTACCAAAACGGGCAATAACTTTCGGAGCCTCCGTTGTCGGAACATGGATAATCTGTGCCACATCTAAATTAAAAGGGAAACCATCTTTTGAACGAACAGTGATCGTAGATAAATTCTTATCCAAATTATGTGCTTCACTACGCGCCGATGCCCAATTCAAAACCAAATTGGTGGTCGGCACCAGCTCCACCTTCATAATATACTTATTGATCGGATATTTACCAGGTCCAAGTGGCTCTAACCAAACACCTTTAGAACCTTTGCCTACAATATTACCATGTTTAAAATCAACCCCGGTTAAATCATTACCATCCTGCCCAATAAAGGAAATCACCACACCAACATAACCAATAGCAATTTCCGTCATTGGGATTTCCTCCAATTGAATGGCCCAGGGATTTAAATTATAAGAACCCGCCAGAATCACTTGCGGCTGCAGCCCCCTATTACCCCCTCGTTTAATAAACTCATCAAAATCCTAAAAATTGTTATGCCCCTCTATCAGTTTACCCGCAATCTGATTCGCTTCAATCGGCAATCCATCAAGTGTAGTCACAATTCCCACCATACTTTCCTGGATACGGATCATATCGGTAATAGAAATCTGGAACAACATCGTATTAATACGGTAAGAACCGGAAGTAATATAAGATGCCTGCCGGCCACGCTGCCCACCATTTTCCAAAAACTTGACCGCATCCTGAAAATTATCTGAATCCACTCTCTTGGCAAGGATATTCCCCGTTGGTATTTCCGAACCATCCTTAGCCATAATCAGTCCGATCTTGCCCTCAGGAATAATGGTAAACTGCTCCATAGTTACACTGTACTGCCAAAACCACATCCCAAAATAGAGTCCTGGCGCCAGAGTCTTCCCTTGAAAACCAGCTTCCCCCTTAATGGCAATAATCCTTCCATCCGGCAATTCCTTATCCGCCCCAAAGAGCACGAACTTTTTAGTAATTAATCCAATTTTGTCTTCAGGAACAATCACCATCCCAAATAAAAACCGCAAAATATATTTATATAAAACTACACATAACAGTGCCACTAAAACCCACCAGTACTTAAAAATGAGCGCTTCCATAAGCCTATTTATTTTTTTGTTTTTTAGCCCGATAAACCATTTATCAGGCTCCATATAGAGACCAAAATAAACACTTTGTTACCACATTTTTAACTTATTTTGAAGATATATTTCAATCGATTTTAAGGCCTAAAAGACAATTCAAGGCCGATTTTAACAGAAACACCACCTGCACTTGACATTTCTGGAGATCACTTCCTAAACAGCAGAAAAACAGGCAAAATTCAAATTCCGCAACAACTCCATCACTCCGGCTCACACGATAAGTATCTGCCAGTTCATTTTAGCTTTCAGAAGCAAATCATATTGTTTAATTTCGCCACATACCAGAAAAGAAAACAGAGACGGGGATAGATTTATGATAGACATTTACACAGACGGTGCAGCAAGCGGAAATCCAGGTCCCGGAGGTTACGGCGTAATTTTACGTTCCGGAGCTCATTACAAAGAACTCAGTGGCGGTTTTCGCCTCACCACCAACAACAGAATGGAACTTCTTGCCGTAATTGTAGGTCTGCAGACCATCAAAAGCCCCAGACAACAAGTAACCGTATACT
>NZ_QAIL01000596.1:0-651 GCF_003061025.1 Pedobacter sp. HMWF019
AACCCCATATTTTTGCTATATTGTTGCCATTTATGAAAAAAACTGAAGCAATTGCAATTGTCTTTGATGACCATCTTTTATTTGCAGATTCCTTTTCGGCCCTTATTGAGCGACTGGACCTTTTCCGTTCCGTGCACACACTTAGCGAGGAACGCGAATTAATTTCTTTTCTGATTAAGCATTCTGAATCGCCCATCTACCTCTTTTTAGACTATTATCTAAAAGACAAGAACAGCCTGCCCCTTATTAACGAAGCCAGACGGTTAAACAAACTCATTACAATAATTATAGTGAGTTCTGTAATCAGCCCCACTACAATTACAAATATCCTGAGTTACAATCCCAATGGCCTTGTAAGCAAATCATCGGGTTTTAATTCCATAGTCGAATGCCTTAGGATAATAAACCAGGGCAGACAGTATATTTCTCCTGCAATTAGCGAAATTGCTTCGAATACAAATCCAACAGTAAAACTACCCTTCACAGCGCGGGAACTAGATATTCTTCATTATTTTGCAAATGGATTATCAATTGCCCAAACAGCAGAACAGGCACATTTAAGTAAGCATACAATTGTAGCACATCGCCGCAAAATGATGGCGAAGGTAAACGTCAATTCTATTACAGAACTGTTGTTCTATGCGCGCAAAC
>NZ_QAIL01000596.1:661-4463 GCF_003061025.1 Pedobacter sp. HMWF019
GTCTTTAATATCAGTCAATCCACCTAGTGCAGACGCAGACTTGTGATAATCAACCGCGGCAGAACTCTCCTGCCCATAGAAAAATGGGGTGTCCATCGGTCCGGGTGCAACTGCAGTAACTGAGATACCCCTGCCGCCAAATTCTTTTGAAGCCGCCCTTGTAAAATGTTCAACAGGTGCTTTGGCACCCGCATACGTAGAATATAAACCCGTATAAGCAGCCAGCAACGACGTAACGATCGTGCAGATCTTACCATTGTCATTTATCTTTTTTCCAGCCTCCTGTAAAAAGAAATAAGCCGATTTGGAGTTGACACCAAACATGGTATCATATTCGGCCTCAGTAGTGTCTATAAACGGCTTTTTCAATACCATGCCTACGGTGTTAATAGCTACATCAATACCACCGAATCTGGCAATAGCTTCATCAAAAAATCTGGTTACATTTTCTACTTTTGTGAGGTCGCCTTGAAACAAGAATGCTTCGGCCCCCAATTCCTGCACCTCTGCTAAAGTTTTTTCACTTTCTGTCTTTGCACTTTCACTATTGTAGTGAATAGCTAGCTTTGCACCTTTTGCTGCAAACTCTCTGCTTAACAATCCACCAAGGTTTTTACCGCCGCCGGCGATTAAAACTACTTTCCCCTTTAAATCATTTCTTGCCATAACTTATCATTTTAAGTACACGATATCCACACGTACAACGATATCAATTTACAAACACGATTAAGAAAGAGCAATCAGGATGCATAATACAGCAAAAACATGCTACTAAATCTTAAAGAACTACAATATTTTGTGACCAGTAATCACTCCAAAAAAGCACTATTGCGGCTCGAGAATTGAAATTTTTGCAGTATTTTGCCTATTCTAATTAATTATGCTTTATCTATCACCAAAACGATGTTTGCTCCTGATTTTATTGATAAATGCTTGTAACAACGCTGCCCAAGGCCAAATCCGGCAGATCGAGCAGGAATTACGAGGATTATCTTCAATCAAAGACAGTGTTGCCCTTATTAACAGCTTAAACAGACTCGGGACACTTTACAGAACCAGAAATGCAGACAGCTGTTTTTATTATGGGGTCAAGGCTAAAGGTATGGCTGCGAATATACATTACCAGAAGGGCCAAACAGAGGCCGACCATTCAATTGCCTTCGCGTTTTATAAAAGAGGCTTATATGCGGAATCATTGGACCTGTTCGGAAAGATATTATCTCAGTATCAGCAAATTAATGATACCGAAAAAATTATCGTGGTCTACCTGGATATGGTCGCTGTTATGAACAAGGGTGTCTCCGATAAAGCAAAGATCATTTCACTTTTGCAAAAGACTATCCGAATCGGGCAAAAGCTAAAAAAAGATAGTATTATGTCTAAGGTATATGCACACTATTGTCTCCGGAATCCGGATCTTCCAGAAGATAGTGTTCATTACTACCTGAGCAAATCCAATGAAATTGCAAGCCGCTATAAAGATGAAACCATGCTGACGTACAACCGGCTATGGCAAGGACGTTTGTTAATTTCAAAAGGTCGGTTACAAGAAGCTTTAACACTTGCAAAACAGTCGTTACTTGAAGCAAAGCGTACTGGCAACACAGATATGCTGATCAACTCCTTCTTCCTGCTGACAGAACTTTATGATAACAATAATAACAATCCTAAAAAAGCGCTTGAATATCTTTATCAGGCTTATGAGGCGGCACAAAAAAATGGAGACAGCTCCTTGGAAATATACATTTTACATAATGCATTAGAAGTAGCGGAACAACTAGGGGATAAAGACGAAATCATTAAAGTTTATTTTGAACTGGATAAGTCGATTACAGCAGAATGGGAAAAATCAAAAAAGTTTATCAATGATTATGTCGCATACAATGCTGTACAAGACCAAAACAAGTTATTAAGCGAAAAAAATGCGCAGCGAACCTTATGGTTGATAATCATTTCATTTTCCTCAGCAATGATTGTACTGACCATCTATCTAATGATGCTCCGTCGCGACAGAAAAGCGAAAGCTCAGATAGAAGCGCTCAACGACATGGCCACTATGCAAATCATGGCCATGGAAGAGGCTAAACACCAAGCGGTAAAGGAAGAACAACAACGACTTGGACAAGACCTTCATGACGGTCTTTCATCATCCATTGCTGCCATCAGATATCAATTAGAAACACTAATGATGGATACCAGTGATATTGAACTGAAAAAAAAATTGGATGTGCTCCAAAAGGAAACGGAAAATGCTTATAAAGCAGCGCGGAACAAAAGCCATGAATGGTTCAGTGCTGCTGATGAGCAACTAGAGCAATCGTTTGAAAAGCAAATTATATTACTTACAGATAATGCTCTGCCTGATAACAGATACAACAAAAATATCCACATAGACAATAGCGCATTATCAGGTGTTGACGTGGACACACGAATAGCATTACTCCGCATCATTCAAGAGGCCATCACCAATATTATCAAACATGCCAAAGCTAAAAATGTGGGTATTCTGATTTATGAAGAAGAGGAGAACTTATTATTAACCATCAATGATGATGGAATAGGCTTAGATGAAAAGAAACCTGACAAGGGAAAATCAACCATAGGCTTACAGTCCATTCGCCGCCGTGTTCAATATCTAAATGGTGTAATTGAGATAAATTCAAACACCAAAGGCACTGAAATAATTGTATCTATCCCGTTATAGCCATACCTTCCCCAGTCCGTAGGTAAGAATCCTAACCATCAACATTACGTCTGATCAATACAAATTAGCCTAAAAATTCTTTGATATAATTTGCTGTTTCTCTTGGCTTTTCTGCAAGCATAAAATGCCCGCTACCCTCAACTTTTACCAATTGCAGATCTGTTGTATAGTTAGGAAGCGTATTTTGCAACATCTCAAATCCAGTTGCACCTATTCCAATGACCGGCATATTGAGTTTCGCATAAGCTTTTATATCTTCTATATCCTGTGGAAAAGCTTGATACCATGCATTTGACGCGCGTATGCCATCGTTACTGTCGTAGGCAAATGCATAAATGGCTTTATCAAACTCATCCATACTGTTTTGGTCATTTAACAAGTTTTTAAATATCCACGCTATAACAATAGACATGCGACCTGCAAGCAATTGTTCCGGGAGTTCTTTTACCTGATTGAAAGCAAGCCACCACGGGTAAAGATAATTCGCCCCCAGCATTGGAAGCATAGGTAATTGATACATTCTTGCATCAGGATGTGGTGTATCTAAAACAATTAACTTTGAAGTACGCTCCGGAAAATTAGCTGCAAAGCTAAAAGCAACATGCGCACCAATATCATGACCGCCAATATTAATGCTCTTGTAACCCAATTTTATGACCAGTTCATAGACATCTTTAGCCATATTTTTTTTGTCATATCCGCTTGATGGCTTTCCCGAACTCCCCATCCCTCTCAGATCTATAACTATAACATGGTATTTTCTTGCAAGCTCAGGCATTACTTTATGATAAGCCCACCAGGTTTCCGGCCAGCCGGGCAGCAGAATCAAAGGTTCCCCATTACCGCCTTCAACATAATGTAGAGTTGTTCCATTTACTTCTGTATAATTGTTTTTAAAGCCTGGCAGCGATTTTATGAGTTCTTCGGCTGAATATTGCATTTCCATAGAATTATATATAACTGGGTACTATTTTTATTGTGAAGGCAAAATTATCTACTAATTTTGCAACATACAAGTATGAAGTATACTACATAGTTCACTTTTTTTTTATATAACAATGAAACTAATAAATCAGCTTTCCAAAGAAACAGGGATAC
>NZ_QAIL01000069.1 GCF_003061025.1 Pedobacter sp. HMWF019
CTCTAATACAAAAATTATGAATTACAAATCTCTCGCAATGATTGTGCTTCTTTCCTTGGTATTCATTTACCGGTCACACGCACAGGAAAAAATTAAAAAATTTTGCACAATATCCTATGGTGGTAACTACAGCCTCTGGCGCAATCCGAGAATAGACTATGGTCAAACTAAAAGATACACGCCTTTAAAGGATTCCGTGTTTATACAAAAGCTAAACAGGGTTGAGGCTATAGAGAATTTTGTGCAGGCGCTGAATTATATGACAGAACTAGGTTGGAAATATGAAGGTAATATTCCCTTAGCGGATCCAAGTCGTCCGGAATTTAGAGTTTTGTTCAGCCGGGATTTCGATCCTGCTGAATTGACGGAAGGTAAATAAGGATATACTTTCAAGACCTTGTTTCACCGGATATTTTAAACAGAAAAGGCGGAGATTTTAAATCTCCGCCTTTTCTGTTTATTTGTTATTTATAAACTAGAAGCTATATCTCAAGCCAAATTGCATTTGGAAACGTGATGCAAAGAAGTCTTTAGAATAAGTGCTTGTATTTGATTGCTGGAAATTATATGTAGGGTAAGTAGTTGCTGTACCAGCCTTTACTAATTTCATACCTACACTCGCCATAGAGTTGTAAGTATTTGGGGAGAAATATTGCACACCCCAGTTCTTGTTTAGCAAGTTTGTTAAGTTCACAATATCATAAGTGAAAGTTAACGTCTGTTTTTTAGCACCGCTGCCCACTACTACAAAATCTTGTGAGAAACGGAAGTCCGCTTGAACGTTCCATGGTGTACGAGCACCATTACGTTCTGTAAACTGACCTCTTTTATTTTTCAAATATTTATCACCGTCGATGAAGGCATCTAATGCTGCAACTTGGCTAGCTGCAGTTTCAACCACTGCATTTGTTTTTGAGTCTATACGATCTACGATGAACTTAGAAGTCTCGCCTGCTTTAGGAACATACATTAAACTTACATTTTGACCTGTTCCATTGATGGTTGCATTCAATAAACCGTATGAATAAGGAGATCCTGATTGTGCACTAAAGAATAAAGAGAAGTTAGATACATATTTATTCCTTGAATCCCATGCATGTCTGAAATTAACAGTAGATACGATACGGTTACGAATGTCAAAGTTAGAATAAGCCAGTCCAGGGCTATTTGGATTTAAAGCCTGATTCAACTGCCAGTTAGACTCCATAGAGTTACGGATACCGTTGGTGATATCCTTAGACTGTCCATAAGTATAAGCCGCCATAATGTCTAAACCAAAAGGTAATGACTTACTGATTTGACCTGTTAGACTATAGCGATATCCTTTATTTGTATTAGAAAGCAAATAAGCATTGGTATACAAAGGATTGATGGCTTGGGTTCCATTCACCTTTTGATAAATAGGCTGCTGATGGTTCACATCATAAGGATAGTATATCGGCGCATCTACAAGGTTAACCATTTGGAATTGTAAGTCATGAATAACTTTAGTATAAATAGCCTCTACAGTAAATTTCCATTGATCATCTGTTTTATAGTCCAATGCTAAGCTGGTTCTCCAAGTCTTAGGCATTTTGAAGTTATTGTCAATCAGATCGACTTGTGTTGCACCAGCGGCATTTTTTACATCTTTACCTTGTTTAGCCACATACCCAGCCTCACCATTACCAGTTAAAGCATCCTTAATCGGATCTGTCCCCGGAACTTGGGTAACTATAGCACCATTTGCAGCATTGTAGTTGAATTTCTGATCGTAGGCTCCATAAGTTACACCATTGTTGTAATAAGCATAACCTAACCAGGCAAAGGGAACACGTCCCGTAAATAATCCACTACCACCACGTAAGATCATTTTTTGATCTCCATTTACATCATAGTTGAATCCGATACGTGGGGAAACCTGTACTTGTCCAAAAAAGTCATTCTTGATGTCTTTTGGTTTAGTATAGGTATATGTAGTACCATAGTTTGGATCTACAGGAGCACCTGTTGTTTTAACACTTAAAGGTTGCTTGTTTGGCATATCAGCCATATCAAAACGCACGCCATAAGTCAATTTAAAACGATCTGTAACCTGGAATTCATCTTCACCATATAAGCTGAACATGTTCATTTTGAACTGTGCAGGAGGATTGGCAATAATGTTATCTCTGGTATTGTCCGCATAGTTAAAGTTAGTCCGAACACGGCTAGGCATATTGTTCAGGAAATCATCCACACTTCCATAAGCCACACGACCATTCCAAGAGTTAACAAAACCATAGGTGATATTGTACAACTCATTGTGTGTACCGATAGTGAAAGTATGTTTTCCTTTAGTGAAGGTATAGTTATCTGTAAATTCAAATGTCTTTTGCTTCATATTGAAGATACTCGCTTCACGGTCAGTACCCAAAAAGATTGTTCCCCCTGCTGCACCAGTAATCTCAATTTGAGGTATAGCTGGGTTAGATGTTGGTGTTCTATAATCATGGATATTAGAATATCCAATAACTAAACTGTTAGACGCGTTGTTAGACAACCTGCTTTTTAATTCTGCAACAGTAGAGCTTTGATTGTTGTTCTGTACAAAATCGATTCCACCAAACCTAAAGTTCGCCTGGTCACGCTCTAAGTTCGTCGCTTCAGATCTGATCGTATTGTTACGGATCGTTAACTGGTTGTTATCATTGATGTTCCAGTCTAAACGGTTAAAGAACTTGTTAGACTTTGCATAGATATTATAGTTATCTGTATTGGCAAACGCACCTGCATCTATACCGTACACATTTTTCATGCGATCAGAGATCTTTTGAGCCTGATCTAAAGTAATCACCTTCATATCTGGAGAACCTGCACCTAAGATCACAGGATCCTGACGGCGGGTCAACTCTTCATTCGTGAAAAAGAATAATTTATTTTTAATGATAGGAAGACCTAATCTGAAACCAGCCTGATAATCATGGAATGCAGAAGGCTCTTTAGAGTTGTCTCCAATTTTATTTCTTCCAATTAAAGAAGCATTACGTCCGTAACCATAAACAGATCCTGATACATCATTAGTACCAGAACGGGTTACTGCGTTTACACTACCACCGGTAAAGTTACCAATCTTTACATCGTAAGGGGCTAACAATACAGAAACATCCTGGATGGCATCTAAAGAAACCGGACTTGTTCTTGTACTGCTTCCTGGCATACCAGAACTTCCGCTCTGTCCGCCCAGTGAAGGACTGAAACCAATCGCATCATTGTTGATGGCACCATCAATTGTTACGTTATTATACCTGAAGTTGGTTCCGACAAATGAATTGTCTTTACTTCCCTGCGGGGTTAAACGGGTTACATCAGTTAAACTGCGGTTTACCGTAGGCAGGTTTTTGATTTGCTCTTCACCAATACGGGTACCTGTACCCATTTTAGTTCCGCCTTTTACACCTGTAACCACCACTTCAGACAGCTGCTGACCTTCGTCTACTAAGGTAAAGTCTAAACGTTGATCTACTCCTAAAGCCAGGTTGATGTTTTCTTTCTCTTGTTTGGCGTAACCGATATAACTTACCGTTACTTTATAGGGTCCACCTGGGTTTAAGTTGTTTACGCGGTAAGTACCATCTGCGTTAGTCATTGCACCATATTTAGTACCTGTAGGAACGTGTACGATCAACACACTTACTCCTGGAATTGCGATGCCTTTTGCATCCCGCACTTTTCCGTTTGCACTTGATGTTGTTACCTGGGCGTTTGCACCTATTCCAAAAAGGAGGAGCAATGCCAGTAGAACATAGGAAACATTATTGGTTAGTAGCTTTGTTTTCATTGTCTGCTTTAATTTTTTTTACAAAGCTAAACAGGCAACATGATCTTAATATTAAGCCTGCATTAATGCACGATACAGTTAATATTAAATTAAAAAAGGATTAAAAGAAGAAAAAAAACAGCTTTTTTGGTTCGATCAGGGACTTTTACAAAGTGGAAAAAGCAGTAAACAGCGTTAAATTAGCACTAAGAAAGCATTAATCTAATGTTATTTTTATGTTAACAGACAAGAATCTGCCTAATATCTCAGACCTATCTTCTTGCAGATGAAGTGCAACAGCCAAATAGGCCCGATTAACAGGAATTTAACGTCATCAAGGAAAGAAGGCTTTTTTCCCTCAATCTTATGCCCAATAAACTGCCCTATCCAGGCCAACACAAAGATAACCGCACACACCAGCCATAAAGCAGGGCCTCCATTGGCTTGTGCCTGCTCTATTTTCACAATGCCCATAGACATGATAAAAATAAGGATAAGCATCAGGTAAGACATGACCGGGGAAAGTTTATAATAGTAATAGATAGAAAAAGCGATCAGGAAAGAAGCCCAGTTCAGGTAGCCGTTATACTTGCCCAGAAAACCAAGATGAGGAAAAGGAATGGACCAAACCAGGCCAAGCAAACTAAACACGATCAATGGCACACATACCCAGTGAATGATTTCATTGGAGTGATTCTGATGGCTTTCTGCATATTTATCAAAAAGAACATCAACCTGGCTTTTCTCTTGTGCTTTCATAAAGTAAAATTAAGCATTCTTAGGGATGGCGCAAAAATAAAAAAGCGGTGGATTGCTCCACCGCTTCCTGCTGCTCAGCAGCTTTTATCTTATTTTGCAAAAGCAACAGAACGGGTTTCCCTGATCACAGTTACTTTGATCTGACCTGGATAGGTCATCTCTGTTTGTATGCGGTTTGAAATATCAGCCGCCAGTAATTCTGCCTGCTGATCCGTTACACGCTCGCTTTCTACAACAACGCGTAATTCACGTCCGGCCTGTATAGCAAATGTTTTTTCTACACCAGGGTAAGAAAGAGCCAGCTCTTCCAGTTCTTTTAAACGTTTGATGTAACTTTCTACTACCTCGCGTCTAGCACCTGGACGTGCGCCTGAAATGGCATCACAAGCCTGTACAATTGGAGAGATCATAGAAGTCATCTCAATTTCATCGTGGTGGGCACCAATTGCATTGCAAATTTCCGGATGCTCCTTATATTTTTCGGCCAGTTGCATTCCCAGAATAGCGTGAGGCAACTCAGGATTGTCATCAGGCACTTTTCCTATATCATGCAGTAAACCGGCACGTTTCGCCATTTTCGCATTTAGACCAAGTTCTGCCGCCATAGTCGCACAGAAATTAGCTACCTCACGAGAGTGGTGCAATAAATTTTGTCCGTAAGAAGAACGGTAACGCATACGTCCAACCATCCTGATCAGTTCAGGGTGTAAACCATGGATGCCCAGGTCAATTACTGTACGTTCTCCGATCTCTACGATCTCTTCTTCGATTTGTTTCTTGGTTTTGGCAACCACCTCCTCAATACGTGCGGGGTGGATACGTCCGTCTGTAACCAAACGGTGCAGGGCCAAACGGGCAATTTCCCTTCTTACCGGGTCAAAGCCAGAAAGAATAATAGCTTCCGGGGTATCATCTACAATGATCTCGATACCGGTTGCAGCTTCCAGGGCGCGGATATTTCTACCCTCACGGCCAATTACACGACCTTTGATCTCATCACTTTCGATATGAAATATAGATACCGTATTTTCAATAGCCGCTTCCACAGCAGTACGCTGAATGGTCTGGATCACCACTTTTTTAGCTTCTTTTCCAGCAGTCAGTTTCGCTTCGTCAACGATATCTTTTACCTGGATCATGGCCTGAGAGCGGGCATCTTCCTTCATGTTCTCGATGAGCTGATTTTTAGCTTCATCAGCACTTAATCCGGCGATAGCTTCCAGTTGCTTTACATGCTGGCTTTTCAGTACATCAACTTCTTCCTGTTTCTTAACTGCAATATCAGTTTGTTTTTCCAGGTTCTTTTTCTGGCCATCCAGATCTTGTTCTTTGCGGGTGGCGTTTTCGATTTTCTGGTTTAAGCTCTGCTCTTTTTGCTTCAGCGCATTTTCACGCTGGTTGATCTGGTTGTTCTTTGTGTTGACCTCTTGCTCGTGTTCTGCTTTCAGCTGCAGGAATTTCTCCTTAGCTTCCAGTAAACGGTCTCTTTTTAAGATGTCAGCATTGCTTTCTGCATCTTTAAGGATCTTTTTAACTTTTGTCTGAGCTGCGATTTCCTGTTTCTTCAGCAAGCTTCGAAGCAGGTACCGCCCTATTAATATACCGACGGCAATGCCGGCAAGCAGATATCCTATTATTCCAACTATTTCTATTTCCATTTAATTATATATTAAAACATGCCTAAGCTTAAATCCCCTTAGTAGAGG
>NZ_QAIL01000597.1 GCF_003061025.1 Pedobacter sp. HMWF019
GTATCTCCCCGATTTACAGGTGAAGGAGGAAGTAGGGACTGGTTCTTAGACAATTTAACATAAATTTAATATTATAAACAGTTATTTATGTAAACAAATGTTTAGTTTTGCTAAACAATTGTGATATGAAAAAAAATAAAATAACTATGGTAGTTTTCGATATGGCGGGAACTACGGTAAATGAAGATAATCTTGTTTATAAAACGCTAAGAAACGCTATCAATAATGCTGGTTTTGATTTCAGCCTGGAACAAGTGCTTGCACAGGGTGCCGGTAAGGAAAAAAGACAGGCCATCCGTTCGGTACTTTCTACTTACGGAGGCATCAGTGACGAGGTATTGACTGCAGGTATCTATGACGAATTTATAGTTGCCCTTACCGATGCTTATGCTAAAGAAGAAATATTGCCTCAACCCAATGTTACAACGGTTTTTTCGGCACTGAGGGAAAAGAATATTCTGGCAGTTCTCAATACAGGATATGACAGGGCTACTGCAAGTTCAATTATTGAAAAGCTTGGATGGAAGGAAGGGGTGGAGTTTGATGCCTTGGTTACAGCTTCTGATGTTTCAGAAAACAGGCCTCATCCGGATATGATTGAATTTGCGATGAAGCGATTTGATATTACAGACAGCTCGAGTGTGGTTAAGGTTGGAGACTCCACTATCGATATCGAAGAAGGACAGAATGCAGGTTGTGGACTGAGCATTGGTATTACTACAGGTGCCCATACGGCTGTACAGCTTCAAACTGCAAATCCTGATTACATTATAAATGATCTTATTGAATTGTTACCATTGACCTCGTAGAGGATTTTATTCTGGATTAAAGAAGAAAATGATCATGAACAAAGCAAAATTAATGGTTTTTGAAGGCCAGGGGCAACCGATGTCTTTACAAGAACAGAACATCCCTGATCTGAAACCTGGAGAGATATTGGTTAAAAACCGATATACTTCTATCTGCGGAAGTGACTTGCATACCTATTGTGGGCTGCGTCAGGAAAAGGTTCCTACGGTACTTGGACATGAAATTGTTGGAGAGATCCTGGCATTTTCGGATGAGCACCACCAGACAGATCATCTGGGAAACAAACTACATGTGGGAGACCTAGTGACCTGGAGTATATTCTCTTCTGATCCGGATTCTGCGATGTCAAGAGCGGGTATGCCTCAAAAAGGGAGCGGGCTTTTTAAATATGGACATGCACAGGTTACGGCTGATGATGCACTTCATGGGGGGCTATCTACCCATTGTATCCTTAAGCCTGGTACCGCTGTTCTTGGAATTTCAAAAGAGGTGCCGTTGCCTGTTGCTGCGATCATCAACTGTGCTGTGGCTACTGTTGCGGGAGCCTTAAGACTTGCAGGTAACCTTACAGAAAAGACAATACTCATTACGGGCAGTGGGTTACTGGGTATGGTTTGCGCTGCAATGTGTAAAGATGCCGGGGCAAAATTTATTCACGTGGCGGATATCAATCTTCAACGGCTTGAACAGGCAAATGATTTTGGTGCAAATGAAACCCATTTATTAACAGACCCTACTGTACAGTTGCCTGGTGGTATTGATGTGGCGTTTGATATGAGTGGTTCTGCCGATGCCATGGAAAATTGTCTGAATACGCTTGCGATTGGGGGTACAGCGGTATGGATAGGGGCTGTGTTCAATACCCGTAAGGTACAGGTTGATGCGGAATCTGTTGTTCGCAGATTAATTACCATCAAGGGCTTGCACAACTATAATTTTGAAGATTTTGTTTATGCTGTAAATTTCATCAGTAAAAACCATAAGGTATTTCCTTTTGAAAAGGTGGTTTCAAAAGAGTTTAGTCTTTCTGATACCAATGAAGCTTTTAAGTATGCGGTAGAACATAAACCCCTCCGGGTGGGGATTAATTTAGATCAGCAAACAGATCAGACCAATGGATAAAAAATTTAGGGTTCAGCAGTGGACAATGCTGCTGGTTACCATGTTCTGTTACCTGTTCTTTTATACAGGCAGACATAATTTTGGCTGGGCAGTAAAAGGAATGGCAGCTGATCTGCATATTCCTTATACCACCATTGGGTGGATCAGTTTCTCTATGCTGATCGGTTATTCTATAGGGCAGCTGATCAATGGAAACCTGGCCGATCGGTTGAGTGCAAGATTGATGGTTTCTGTTGGGGCTTATTTGTCTATTTTGACCAATATTGCCATCAGTTTTTCCAATAGTGCGACCATGATTATGTTGCTTTGGGCATTAAATGGTTATTTTCAGTCTATGGCCTGGGCACCTGGTGCAAAACTGATCAATAACTGGTGGAGTGAAAAGGAACGTGGAAAAGCCTTTGGGTTTTATACCATGGCAGCGGGCTTGTCTTCTGTGGTTACCTACCTGCTTTCTATTATTTTATTGCAGCAGGGATATGAGTGGCGTATGCTCTTTAGATTACCTGTACTCTTGCTGTTGGTATCTGCTACTGTATTTCTGATTGTGGCCCGTGATAAGCCAGCTGCCAAAACAGATGCATCAGCTCCGGTAGGACCATCTGCTAGCTGGATAGAGCGATATCGTCTGGTGTTGCGGAATAGAAAGTTCATGGTGGTTTCTCTGGGGTTTGGATTTGAAAGCATGGCGCGTTACGGGCTGATCTTCTGGGTTCCTGTTCATTACCTTGGAAACAACTGGAAGGATAACCCTGGAAATCTTTGGGTTACGTTTCTATTGCCGGTAGGTATGGCTGCAGGTGCGCTTACATTTGGTATGCTTTCAGATAGTCTGTTCAAAAAGAACAGGGTCAAAGCTATTGCTTTTGGAATGTCTGTTAGTGCGGTTATAGCGGTATTGATCTATATTTCGCCTGCACATAATTTGTTGTTGGGCGGGGGATTAATGCTCCTGGCCGGATTTTTTGTTTATGGTCCACAAGCCTGTTTCTGGCCTTTAAGTCCGGACTTACTTGGGAGCAGCCTTACCGGAACAGGCGTAGGCTTTATGAATATGATAGGTTATATGTTCGCTGCATTTGGAGAACCGATACTGGGTTATGCAATTGATGTAACGGGCAGTACCAACAGTATTTTTATTGTTATTGCTGTTCTATGTTTGTTATCGGCGGTGTGTGTAGGTAATGTTAGAAGAATGGGCTCTGAATCTGTAATTTGCAGTTATTGATTGAAATGAATATTTATATTTGTTTATAATTTAAACAAATAAATGGACAGAAGCCTTACCAACGCCGAACTTTGGAGATCATTTTGCGCAGGTGATGAGGAGTCATTTATTAAATTATATGAGCAGTATTACAGTACATTTTTTGTTTGGGGTTGTAAATGGCTGCGAAATGAGCATGACTTTGTAAAAGACCAGCTTCACGATTTTTTTATTTATATATGGGAGCGGAGAGATAAGCTTTCTGTTAATATAAATGTTAAGGCTTATTTATTAACGTCTTTCCGCAGGCAGCTATTTTATCAGTGGAAAAAACATCAAAAGATGGAATCTGTTTCAGAATTTGCAGGCTTTGCCGAAACGGATGAGTCGGAACTCCTGGAAGCTGAATTGGTAACAGCACAATTTTCCAAACTGGAAAGAGCCTTAACCTTACTCACCCCTGCTCAAAGAGAAGTAGTAGAGCTCAGGTTTTTGCAAAACAAGTCTTTACAAGAAATAGCTGATCTAAAAAAAACCAGCATTCGTACCACCTATAATTTGCTCCATCGCGGGATCAGCCGGCTTCGCTTGGAAATAAATGAAAAAAAGTTTCTTTGGCTGTGGTAAATTCAATAGGGTTTGTTCTTTGTACTAAAAAGAGCAAACCAATATGGAGTTTAAATCAAGTGACGATTTCCTTAAAAATGAGTCTTTTGTTAATTATTGTCTTGGAATAGACCAGCAGGATACTGCCTTCTGGGTAGATTATGCCAGTTTGCATCCAGAACAACTAAAACCTATGAATGAGGCTGCAGATTTGCTTAAAGATTTGCAACTTCTGCTGCTGGCAGAGAAATTAAAACCTGAGGCTGTTTCGTCTTTAAGGGCATATTTAAGCCCGAAAAGAAGAAAATATACTATTTTTTCGCGGAGATATGCTGCAGCTGCGGTTTTGTTTCTATTAGCATGCGTTGTTTTCTTGTTTTATCCATCTCATAATGTTCTAAACCCACCTGAGCTGGCCAGATATTCTACGCATCAATATGTGTATGAAGCCGGAGCGAATGAAAGAAGAGCCATTAATTTATGGGATGGCAGTTTTGTGATCCTGGATAAAGGAGCAAAATTGGTGATCGATTCTTCATTTGGTCAATCCGATAGGAAAATGTACTTATCTGGTATCGCTTACTTTAAGGTAGCTAAAGATAAAGGGCATCCCTTTAAAGTTTATACCGGTAAATATGTCACCACAGCTGTAGGTACCGCATTTAAGTTACAAACAGATCTAACCCTTAAAAAACTCAAGGTAGAACTGGAGGAAGGAAAAGTTATTGTGGAGAAAAAGAATGGCGATTCCTGGAATCTGGTGGCCACTTTACATCCTAAAGAGAGTATCAGCCTGGACGACCAGCTTAACCGGTCTGTTCATCAGAAGTTTTCTGATAAAGACTTTAGCCGATGGAAAATACAAGAGGTAATTTTCCAGAATGCACCAATGAAAGAAGTGCTTTTACAACTGGAAATTTACTATAACGTTAATATTACTGTAGAAGACAATGCTGTAATGCAAGAAACCTTTAACGGGAAATTTAGGCACGATGCGCTGTCGTCTGTTATGGAAATGGTCTGTTTCTCTCTAAACAAGCAATTTAAATTTATCGACTCCAACCATATAATTATTTACTAAACCAAACCAACAACCAAACATTTATGAATCTAAAAAGATTAAAATGGAATACACATTTTAAAACAGCATTGGTCAGGCCATTACTGGTGAGCTGTTTATTTATGATGTTTTCTATGA
>NZ_QAIL01000598.1 GCF_003061025.1 Pedobacter sp. HMWF019
CTGAAGAAGACACTAAAGTGTTTGAAAAAGCAGATTGTAATGCCCTGCACAAAGGCGCTGTTTCTTATTCAGACGCAGTTGTACTGGCAGATGAAAATCTTGAAGCAGATGTGTTAAAATTTGTTAAAGATTCTAATAAACCAACTTTAGCTTATAATTTAACCGAAAATTTCGACAATTTCTATTCACTTTATGAGGAGATTTCGAATGAAGAAATGGTTTCAATAGCATAAACACGGTATTATCAATTTAAATATGAAATTTTCAAAACTAGACTTATTGACCCTGTTGATAAGTCTTTTTATTTTTAGCTCCTGTAATAAGTCCAACACTTTGGGCCTGGACCTTGATCCAAACAACGCAATACAGGGCAACCTTGTAGATACTTTAACCATTTCCACCAGGACCGTAACCGATGATCCGCTAACCACCTATCTGGGCACCGGCGGAAGCAATCCAACACGTTATCCTCTGGGTTTTCTGAACGACCCTGACTTCGGAACTTCGCAGGCCAGCCTGGCATTGAGTGTAAGTACGCCTGGAAATACCGCTTATACTTTCGGGACAAACCCGGTAATAGATTCGGCGGTACTGGTATTGCCTTATTCTACCCAGTTCTACGGAGATACTACAAGTTCTGTGTATACGGTCAATGTACATCAGCTGAAAAGCAATATGGACAATGAGACTTCGTTTGTGAGCAACAGGGAATGGAAATATGACGCTGCTGTTTATGGAACTTATTCTGCAAAAATAAAACCAACTACACCGTTTAAAATTACCAGCATTGTAACCGGAGCTGCAGATACTTTAAAATCTGTTGTGCCTCAAATGAGGATCAAACTGAGCAATTCATTTGTTCAGCAAAATATTGCGAACCTAAGCACTGCTCAATTGCTAAACAGACCAAGTTTTACTGATGTTTTCAAAGGACTTTATTTAACCGCTTCAACAACAGGGACAGGCGGTATTATGTTCATGAATTTTGCATCAAACTCAAAACTCGAAGTCTATTACAAAAGACAGAACGCAACAACAACAACAGCAATTGATACTGTATATGCAGAATTTGCTGTAGGTACAACATCCGGACCTGTTGCAGCTAAAGTTGATCATACCTGGAGTACTGGTGTGCAGGCACAGCTTGCTGCACCAAAGCAGCAATTTACAACTACTTACCTGCAACCTCTTGCCGGCTTAAGGACCAAGATCAGCTTTCCGTCGCTTAAAAATTTACTAAATACCATTGGCGGAAGAATCGTTATCAACAAAGCAGAATTACTTGTTGATGTAAGTAATGGTACCGACGCTGTTTTTCCAGCACTCCAAAACCTGACACTATACAGGTTAGACATTGCAGGACAGAGAAGCTACCTTCCAGACAATACCGCAGGTTTAAGTTCAGGAGTTGACCCAAGGGCTGCTGCTCAGTTTTTCAGCTACGACACCACTAAAAAGCAGTATAAATTTATTCTTACCGCTTATCTTCAGGATATTCTGGATGGAAAAACAATGGACTACGGAACCTATATTGCACCAACTGCACCAGAATACAGCATTGGGTCTTCTGTAAGTATTGCCAACAGGTCTATTATTGGTTCATTCCAAAACACAACCAACAGGGTTAAGTTAAATATTTACTATACCAAGATCAATTAACGATTTAAGATATCATAAAAAAGCCCTGCTTGATCCAAGCAGGGCTTTTTTATGATATCTTATTTTCTTAGAAAGGCAAGTCACCCGAAACACCATCCACATCCAGAAAGTCATCTTCGTGCTTTGGTGCCGAAATATTCTGACCTGGACTAACAGGAGCCGCTTCAAAATCACTTTTTCTTCCTAATATGGTAAAGTTCTCAGCCACTACCTCCGTTACATACTTTTTAATCTTTTCCCGGTCTTCAAAAGAACGCGTGCGAAGCTTGCCCTCGATATAGACCAATTTCCCTTTTTGTAAATATTTCGAAGCCACTTCCGCTAACCCTCTCCATAAAACAATATTATGCCATTCAGTCTGCTCAACTCGTTTGCCGTCTTTATTATAAGTTTCTGAGGTAGCCAGCGGAAAGCTTGCAACTGTTACACCTCCTTCTAAATGCCGGACTTCAGGATCCTTACCTAAATGTCCAACTAAAATTACTTTATTGATACCTGACATGTGCTTATATTATTTGGTTAAATGGGCATTTATAAAATTGCTGATTACTTTAGGCTGGGGCAAATCGTCCAATTCTGCTCTTCCCACCCACTTTATATCCGTATTACCTTTAAAGTTAATGATATAATTATCTAAAGCAAAAAATTGAACATATATAATTTGGTGAGTTAAGACATGCTTCATTTGCATGACCGGATGTATAATCACGTCCTTACCATATTCTTGCCGGATGCGTTCGTAAAGATCCAGATTAAAGATACCGGCCTCTTCCTCCGTCTCTATCAGCGGAAAATCATACAAGTGCTGCCATATGTCTCCAGGGTTTCTTCTTCTGATCAGAATATCTGCTCCATTTTGCAGGATCATATAATTAAAATAGCGGTTGCGCTTCACCAGCTTCTTCAGCTTTACCGGAAGTATAGCCACCTCCTTCTGCTGAAAGGCGTAACAATCCAACTGCAATGGGCAAACAGAGCAATTGGGAGATTTAGGCTTGCACTGCAAGGCACCAAATTCCATAATGGCCTGGTTATACACCATAGGATCCTGCCCCTCCATCAGAGACTGGGCAAGTTCAGAAAACTCCTTTTTTCCTTCAGTACTGTTGATTGGCGTACGGATTCCAAAATACCTGGCCAGTACTCTAAAAACATTACCATCCAGTACGGCCTTTGCTTCTCCTGAAGAAAAAGAGGAGATGGCTGCAGCGGTATACTCACCAATGCCCTTCAACCTGATCAGCTCATCGTAACTGACCGGAAAAACACCACCGTACAATTCCTCAATTAGCTGCGCTGTGTGCAACATATTTCTTCCGCGGGAGTAATAACCCAGGCCTTGCCATAATTTGAGCACCTGGGTTTCTGTAGCCGCTGCAAAATGACTTACTGTTGGGTATTCCTGAAGGAATTTATTGAAGTATGGCAATCCCTGTTCTACTCTTGTCTGTTGCAAAATGATCTCAGACAGCCAGATCACATAAGCATCCCTGGTATTTCGCCAGGGGAGGTCCCTTTTATGAATATGATACCAGTTGGTTATTTCTTTCTGAAAGTGCATAAGGGCCAAAAATACGTTGTCTCCCTGGTCTTTTTATGAGAATATTCTCGTTTTAGTACTTTTATTTCATCTGTTTAACTCCGATTTCTATCCTCACAGATCTTTTTTTTATCCTGCGGGAAGCCTGGCAAACTTTATTCAGGACAGCATTTAAACGATAATCTTCCAGCGTTTTTACAAAACTTGCAATTCTCTGATCAAAGAAGAAGCAAATAAATTATCTTTTATTTTCCTATCTCATTAAAAAGCAATACTTTTGCAACCCCAAAACACTTATAATATTTAACACACAATAATTTAATAATAGAAAATATGACTAAGGCAGATATTATTTCAGAGATATCAACAAAGACAGGAATTGAAAAGGTAGATGTGCAAGAA
>NZ_QAIL01000599.1 GCF_003061025.1 Pedobacter sp. HMWF019
ATAATATACTGGCATTTAGATCTTCGATGAACTGAAATGTATTCCTGCCAAAGAAAATGGCAAGTATTTTTTTATATGATTTATATCTTTTAGTATTCGCTTTTTCTTCATCTGGTCTCTTATCATTATACTTTGTATTTGCTCCCATAAAGGTAAAGGACGGATTAAAAGCTATTTTCTTTCTATATATTTCAAGCATAATTTGAATGACAGTAAAGATGACTTTTTGTGCCAAACCGTATCCTGTTAAAAAGTTAAATTTATGATCAGATAAGCGGTGAGATTTCAAGTAAAATTTGACCATATAAACATGTCCATGATATTCCTCGATTTCGACAATGTAGACTTTGTTGTAATTTGATTTAAAAGAATATAGATGTGTTGATATATGGGGACTATTTGTAGGATGGTGTTTAGACATTATATATCGATGGGCATACGAATCTTCAAACATATGTAGTGGTTATGTTAATCAAAGGTAGATATCGTAATTGTAGGTTTTGTAATTTATTTAAAAATTAAATTATGGTATTTTGGAGATAATTTTGAGAATTTCGACAGAAAATTGCAAGAAATTCCAAATAGGACGGAGTGTTAGGTGAAAACCCTGCACTTCTTTTCTCACTGGACCTTCCGCGAAGGGCTTCAGGTCCTGAGGTGTGAAAAGAGGTGCAAGGTTTTTTGGGGGTAGTATCCGGGGATGGTGCGTGATTGGGATAGGGTGGAATAAAAAAAGGACAACTTTTAGGTTGTCCTTTTTTTATTATATCTAATGTGATTTCTTTATAGTTCCTGGATTGTTTCTAATGGAAGTTTGGTAAGCTTTGCTATTTGTTCGATTGGAAATTTATCTTTCTTCATTTCACGGGCCATTTCTTTTTTTTCTGCCAGGGCTTGAGCCTTACCCTGTTCTAAGCCTTGTTTTAAGCCTTGTGCCAAGCCTTGTTCAAGGCCCTGTTTCGTGGCTTGTTTCTTTGCGAAATCCATTACGTTTTGGTTATCCCATCTAACTTGTTGTGCGGTTCTGTACATTTCTCTTTCCTCCGGTGTTAAGTTGGTTAATTTTGCCAGGTTAAACAATTGTTCAATTTCGGGTTCTTTTAAATAAGAGGGTTGCTCGCTGAATTTGGTTATATGCTTTAGTGCATATAGCCACTGGTCGAGCCCTGTTTCGAGTTCTTCTGGTTTCTTAAGGAACTTATTCAGTTCAATATATATAAACGACAGTTTACTGTAAAATACGTTTCCCTCTCCATTACCTAGGCTAATATCGTGAAAATATTCATTTGGTTGGGTATCGGGTAAGTTGAAATTTTCCAAGAGGGAAACGGTATATACTTCTTTCAGGTTGTAGGCCCAGTCTCTTCTGTCTCCTTTTGGTGCTTGATCACTGATTAGACGGGAGGCATAGAATACGGATCTTTCTTTAAAGTTTTCTTGTTCGGCTCTTTGTACTTCTATAAGAAATTTGGCACCATGGTCATCAGTACATACGATATCAAATACGGCTCCGCCTTCTTTTTTGATTTCTCCTGGATATTCGTTCTTGCTGTATTCTATCTTTTGGATGTGTCTGATGTCGGCCATTACTTCGTTTAGAAATGCTTTTAAAAGATCCCGGCTGGTTTCTGAAGCAAATATTTTTTTGAAAGCAAAACCGAGCTTTTCGCGAGCTCTTGAGGACAAAAATCAATAATAACTTCCGAAAAATCTATGAAGGGGTTGATGTAGGGGCTTTCTACAAAGGGGGGCGGAATTTTCTTTATCCGTGGTCGGTGTCGTCTTGGTTTTTCTCCCATTTTTTTACTTGTTGTTAGTTAATGGGCTAATATATGTTTTGTAATTTATAGTTTCAAATAATAATTATTAGTTTGTTTTGATTTCATATAGAGATAATTAAAAGGAAAAAGAAATTCCAAATAAGACGGAGTTTTAGATGAAAAACCTGCACTTCTTTTCTCACTGGACCTTCCGCGAAGTGCTTCAGGCCCTGAGGTGTGAAAAGAGGTGCAGGGTTTTTTGGGGGTATCCGGGTATGGGTGGTGAGGGTGGAAA
>NZ_QAIL01000600.1:0-1903 GCF_003061025.1 Pedobacter sp. HMWF019
ATCTAAGGGAACCTTAGGTGGAAATTTTGATCCAGAAGATGGTTATCGTAATGAAGGGACCTATCCATTCAATAAAGTCTATTCTCTGGGTTTAAACGTCAAATTTTAAAAGAAACATCATGAAAAAATATAATATAAAAAGTAGCGGCCTAATTTGGATATTGTTGATTTTTATAGCAATCAACGGTTGCAAGAAAGACCTGAACCTGGTGTCACAAGACAGTATTACAGATGCCACTTTCTGGAAAACAGCGGGTGATTTCAAACTGGCTGCCAATAATATGTACAGGGGCCTGGATGGTTTTGGTTCGGAGGATACGGAGTCAGATATTGCCTTTAGCTTTCCCAATTCCGTAAGTAATGGCAATTTACAACCTTCCGAAACCTCCGGTCAGTGGACCAACAGCTACAATTATATAAGGTCTGCAAATAATATTATTGAAAAGGGGGCAGGAAACACGGATGCAGAAATCAAAAAATATGTTGCAGAAGCCAAGTTTTTCAGGGCGTGGTATTACTGGAAGTTATTTAGGATTTATGGAGGTGTTCCATTAATTACAAGGGTGTTGGCTGCAGATGATCCTGCTTTGTTTACACCAAGGTCGTCTCGTACCGAAACAGTTGATTTGATCTTGAAAGATCTGAGTGAGGCCAGCAATGATTTACCTGTTCAATCTGATCTTTCTGCTCCGGATATTGGACGAATAACCAAAGGAGCTGCACTGGCCTTAACTTCCAGAGTCGCGTTATTTGAAGGTACCTGGGAAAAGTACAGGGGGGATGCAAATGCAGCTAAGTATCTTGATGCTGCTATTTTGGCCGCTCAGGGAATTATAAATAGTGGCGTTTACAGCTTGTATTCAGGAAGTGGGCCCCAGAGTTATCGCTATTTATTTATTGAAGCAGGGGATGATTCCAGGGAATCTATATTGGATCGGAGGTATGCAAGAAATATATTTGGACAAGACGCGCCCTATGCCTATGACTCTGATGGGTATAATCCCACCCGCAAGATGGCTGATCTTTATTTGGATAAAAATGGTTTGCCTATTTCTTCACCAGGTACAGTTTTTAAAGGGTACGGTACTTTTGTTTCAGAATTTCAGGACAGGGATCCAAGAATGACAATGACTATGATCGTACCAGGGACTTTGACCAACAGGGTTTTCTTTCCTGTCACAAAGATAGCCAACTGGCCGGATCAACCGCAGCGAAATTTTAATACAGGTTATATTTTATATAAGTATATGTCAGAAGATCCAGTGGCTAATAATTCTGGTAGAAATGGAGATGCCAGCCTTTTTGATTTTGACAGACATCTTATTCGTTATGCGGAGGTATTGTTAATTTACGCTGAAGCGGTTTACGAAAAGAATGGTTTTATAGGCGATAATGACCTCAATATTTCCATCAATAAACTTAGAGACAGAGTGAATATGCCTCATCTAACCAATTCCTTTGTAAATACTAATAACCTAAATATGCAAGCGGAGATCAGACGAGAAAGGACTGTTGAACTCTCTCTTGAGGGCTTTAGATACGATGATCTAAGGAGATGGAAAATAGCTGAAACTGAACTTAAAGCTGATATTAAGGGAATTAAAATTGCAGGAACAGAATGGGCTGGAAAGACGCCATACAGCGATCCCAGTTATTTGACTAAGGTGGATGCAAATGGTTTTCTCATTGCAGAAACAAACAGACGTTTTGATGCGGGTAAAAATTATTTACAACCTTTACCAACGAAGGAAGTTGCTTTTTATTCGGCTAATGGAAAAAAACTGGAACAAAACCCAGGCTGGTAATTTTTTATGAGGGACGAACAAAAATATAATAGATGAAATTCAGATTAATAATTCAACTAACTGGCCTGTTTTTACTCGTCTTTTCTAGTGTGCAAGGG
>NZ_QAIL01000600.1:1913-23335 GCF_003061025.1 Pedobacter sp. HMWF019
AGAATGTGTCAAATCTGATGAAAAATCGTTTCCTGACCTTTAATACTGTTATCAGGGTTAACCAGATTGAAGTTTCAAGAAACCTCAACGTTGGAGAAGATGAACGGGCATTGTATACTCCAGCGAGGGTTATGGCTTTTAGAAACGCGGTAGCTGAAGGGTTTCCCGGGGGGGAAATGACCTGGGCGTTCAGTTGGCTTGCATTGCAGGACTCCAGTGCCAATTACAGCGCAATAAGAAAGCTGGTGGTAGATTTTCATTATAAATACGGAGATGACATTACATTTATACCAGGGGCTTATTTTGCCAACGCTTATAATACAACTGAACAAGTAAATAAAGATTTGCATGACGCGCTGAAAATAATAGAAAGTATGGTTGGTGGTGGTTATCGGCCAAAAAGTATAGTAGCAGGATTCATGTCAGCAAAAAATCAACAATACCTGGCCGAAAAAGAGCATATTCATGTATGTCAGGGAAATATCTGGAGTCAGTTCAGTATAGATAATCAGGACGGTGACGGGTCTGTAGCTTATCCTTTTTATCCGTCTAAAGAACACTTCTGTAAGCCAGCGCAAGGTAAAAGTGATTTTATTGATTGTGTTAACCTTGATGGCTGGACAGTTGATTTTCTTGCAGGCAGAAGAAAGGGATTTGATGGTGGATTTAATAGCCGTATGGGGGTTGGTCCAATAGAAACTCTTGGTAAGCATGGGAACGAGACCGGACTAAAAGAAATGATGCATTCGACTGCGATCCATTTTGATAAGGGGTACCAACTTAATGGCTTCGGCTGGGTTACAAATTGTTGGGAACTCTCCTTGCCTTATGATCCCGCTTCATTAAGGGAGTGGTTAACTGTCATCAGAGAGCGCTGGCCAGATGCTAAAATGATCACCCAGGGAGAATTTGGTCTCCTTTGGCGGGCACATTACAAAAAGAATAGTTTCGACTACCATTTTGTAGAACGTGGCTCTGGCATTGGCGGTTCGGATGCGGATAAGGAGATCAGCTGGTTTATGAATAAAGATTTCCGCCTTGCCTTGCTGAAAGACTGGAAAAAGAATATCCCTGAAAAGGTAATAGATTTTACCAGGTATGATGTCCGGGCAACGGAACCAAAGGAGATGACGCGCAAATGGAGTTTGTTAGGAGAGATAAATCAAAAGCAATCTCGGCCACAGGATAAGCCAGTTCCGCTTGATTCACTTTCAGCGGAGGCGCGTGTTATCATAGCCGGGCATTACAGGTATTTAGTTAAGGATAATTAGCCATCTTTTAAATAACTAAAATATAAAGAAATAACAATTAATTGTAACCTTTATCCTTATCGATAATGATCAGATAGGGAAACTCAAAACGATATGAAGCATAATAAATATTCAATGGGCTTTATAATGACCGGCATCGCTTTCATAGTCATGCTCAGTTCATTAAATTTAGATGCCTTTACGGGTAAAAAACCTGTTGTAAGCAGTAAAGAACCAAAAATTGTTAATATTGTGAACTTTATTCGCCTGCTGGAACCAAGGGATCCTAAAATTACGGAAGAGGTCTTATACCAAACAGTAGTTAAACAGGTAGAGATTATGAAAAAGTACAATTTGCCCGGGACTTTTCTATTGCAATATGATGCTTTAATGGATTCCAGGTACCAAAAGCTTTTGTCAGGCCTTCCAAAAGGTTCATTTGAAATTGGGGCCTGGTGGGAAATTCCTCAACCGCTGGTAGAAAAAGCGGGTCTGAAATGGCGCGGACGTTATCCATGGGACTGGAGGGCAAACATTGGATTTTCTACAGGTTACACTCCCGAGGAACGCCTAAAATTGATCGATGTCTATATGACAGATTTTAAAAAGATCTTCGGTTACTATCCAAAATCAGTAGGCTCCTGGTTTATTGATGCCTACAGCCTCAATTATATGTATGAAAAGTATCATATTGTGGCTTCAAGCAATTGTAAAGATCAATATGGAACAGATGGTTATACCCTTTGGGGTGGCTATTGGAACCAGGCTTATTATCCGAGTAAAATCAATTCTTATATGCCAGCCCAAAATGCAAAGAACCAAATTCCAGTACCTATTTTCAGGATGCTAGGAAGTGATCCCATCAGACAATACGATACCGGGCTTGGTACACAGCGGCAGGGCGTTGTGACCCTTGAGCCTGTCTACAATTTTGGAGGTGGAGATGCAACCTGGGTCAACTGGTTTTTCAAAAGTTTTACTGAGGATGGATCATTGGGCTTTAATTATACGCAGGCCGGGCAGGAAAATTCATTTACCTGGGATGCTATGGCTAAAGGGTTTGAGATCCAAATGCCTTTAATTGCTAAACTAAGAGCAGAGGGGAAAGTTAAAGTGGAAACGATGGAGCAATTTGGCTTGTGGTTTAAAAAGAACTACAAGGTCACACCGGCAACTTCCTTTTCCGTGAGTGAAGATTTAGAAGGAAGTGACTTAAAAACGATCTGGTTCAACAGCCGGTTTTATAGAGTAAATATGTTGTGGGAGAACAATGGTCTTCGTATTCGCGATATTCATTTATTTGATGAAAATTTTCCTGATCAGTATAATTCTCAGCCGGCAACATCTAACGAATGCGTGTTTTTTACGCTTCCTGTAGTGGATGGATACATTTGGAGCAAATCAAATCAGTTGGCTGGAATGCGTTTAAAAGCATGGATTGATGGTAAGGAAGTACTATTGAAAGGTAAAGATCCAAGGTTTAGTAACGGTAAAGGGGCTGTTCATATTTCCTGGCCCTTAACTACTGTAAATGGAACCATGGAGATAGATTTGAAGGAAACTGGAATGACCATAAAATGGAATGGTCGTCAAGCGCTAAACTGGTATTTTGATCTTAATACATCGGCAGAAGCCCAATTGCCATTTCATAAAATAAGCCCTAAACGAGTGGATTGTAGTTTTGAACATATAGGGTACAAAGTTCAGGCAATACAGGGTACTTTTTCCAAACCGGCTAATGGAGCTATAATGCGTTTGAAGCCGGAGGCCAATGTCATTTCTTTGAACCTTTCAGATATTAATGCATCTAAACTTTAATCTTGAAAATTTAATCATCTAAACAAATAAAAAATATTTGTATTGGGGGATGCTGATTTGGATATCAAATCAGCATTTCCCCCCTTTTACAGGATAGTACAGGTTGCCGGGCTCAAAAGCATGTCGGAGATTAGTAAATCGATTTATAATCAAATAAACAGCAGATTAACTAACCAAAAACAAACAAGATGAGCAAAAGGAATCTAATTGGTCTCCTTCTTCGAAGAAGATTAGGGCTTTTATTCGGCTTGTGCTTAATCAGCACATTCGTCTATGCCCAAAATTTAAAAATCAGTGGAAAAGTAACAGATCCTGCAGATGGAGGCGCCCTGCCAGGTGTATCTGTGAAAATCAAAAATACACAGACAGGAACTGTAACCGGTCAAAACGGAACCTTTAGTCTGGAAGCAGCTAAGGGCGCCATTTTGGTGTTCAGTTATATCGGCTACAACTCTAAAGAAGTGACGATAACCAGCGCAAATCCAATGAACGTATCTTTAAGTAGTCAGAGTGGAGATCTTGATGAAGTGGTTGTTATTGGTTATGGAAATCGTCAAAAGAAAGATCTGACAGGTTCTGTGGGAATTTTATCTGCTGCCCAGATCAAAGACCTTCCGGTCAGTTCCATAGATCAAAAATTAGTGGGGCAAATTCCTGGTGTTCAGATCAGCTCGCCAACAGGAGCTCCAGGTGGCGGTCCAAGCATTAAGATCAGAGGTTCCGGTTCTATTGGTGCAGGGGATAATCCACTTTTTGTTGTGGATGGCTTTGCTATTGCCAATACTAATGGTCAGGATTATAACCCACTTAATTTCATTAGTCCAGACGATATAGAATCCGTTACTGTATTAAAAGATGCCTCCTCAACAGCCATTTACGGCTCAAGAGGTTCAAATGGAGTTGTTATCATTACAACCAAAAAAGGCAAAAGTGGCGCACCGGTTGTAAGTCTGAATATTTATGGCGGTATGCAGCAGGTTCCACAAAAAGGACGTCCGAAGGTCTTAAACGGAACTGAATATGCGCAATTCAGAAAGGATATTATCGTAGACCAATTGGCTTCACAAGGAAAGGTGGCCACAGATGCGGATATTCCTGTTCAATTCAGAAACCCCGCCCAATATGGCGAAGGTACCAACTGGTATGATGCTGTGTTACGTACAGCCCTGCAAAACAATGTGGATGCAAACATCCGCGGCGGATCAGAAAATACACTCTACTCCGTATCGCTTGGGCGCCTGGAACAAGAAGGAACTGTTAAGTACACGGATTACAAAAGATATACGGTAAAAGCCAATCTGGAATCTAAATTGGGTAAAAAACTAACTTTAAGTTTTAATCTTGCGCCTTCAGGTGGCACACAAAACAGAGGCTCTTATGAAACTGGTTCCCGGGATGTACTGACCAGGACATTATGGTTAAGCCCTATTGTTCCCATAGCAGATGCCAATGGGAACAGAACGGTGTTTATCACTTCTCCCGGAGCGATAGGCGCAGGCAACCCCTTAAATACACTTGAATTTGCGGGCACGAAAGCAAAGTATTTCAGAGGCCTGGCCACAGCATCTGCTGAATATGAGATCATTGAGGGTTTAAAAGCAAAGTACAGTTATAATTTAGATTACTCTCAAAACAGTTCTTTTGCTTTCAGCCCTTCGTTTGTCATTGGAGAAACCGGAAACCAAAACCCCAACCTCTCTATCCCTAATTCCAGTACAGCCAATACCAACACGGTGAACTGGTTGTCTGAACTCACTTTAAATTACGATAAGCAGTTCGGAAAAGACCACCGGATCAACGCCATGATCGGCTATACTGCGCAACAGGAACGATACGAAGGGTATAACTTCAATGCCACCAATTATCCTGATAACCTGATTGAAACCATCAATGCAGCATCTTTACTAAATGGACAAGGGGCGGGCATAGAAAAATGGTCTCTTTTGTCCTATTTGGCCAGAGTGAACTATACCTTTAAAGACAAATATTTACTAACCGCTACTATCCGAACAGATGGATCTTCACGTTTTGGAGCCAATGTACGTTATGGAACTTTCCCTTCTGCAGCTTTCGCGTGGCGGGCGTCACAAGAAGAATTCCTGAAAAATATAAAATGGATCAGTGACCTTAAATTAAGAGCAAGTTATGGTCGTGCAGGAAATTTCAACATTGGTAACTATCAATATTCATCTATCATATCCGGTGCGAACTATGCTTTTGGTGGCCAGCAAGCCAATGGAAGAGTTTCTACATCGATCAGTAACCGTGATCTGACCTGGGAAAATTCTGATGAACTGGACCTGGGAATGGATCTGGCTGTCTTAAAGAACCGTGTTAATTTTACGTTTGACTTTTATAACCGGATCACCACCGGTATGTTATACGACAATCAAATCCCTTTCTCTTCAGGTTATTCTTCAGCAAAGATCAATGGAGGTAAAATCAGAAACCGCGGATTTGAATTCGGCGTAGTTACTAAAAACCTGGAGGGTGAATTTACCTGGAACACCAATTTTAACATCAACATCAACCGGAACATTGTACTTGCATTGAACGATAAAAATGATCCAATTTACAGTGGAAGAAGTGGAGAAGGTAATTACACCCATAAAACGGAAGTTGGAAAACCATTAGGTCAGTTTTTTGGCTATGTGGTAGAAGGTATTTATAGAGATCAGGCCGACCTGGACCGTTCACCTAAAAGCAGTACTTCGGTAGTAGGATCTATTAAATACAAAGATGTAGACGGGAACGGCATCATTGAGGCTGTAAAAGATTTTGCTGTAATTGGTAACCCGTATCCCGATTTTACTTACGGAATCACCAATACTTTTGGCTATAAAAATTTCGATCTGAACGTCATTCTAGTCGGTTCTCAGGGCGGGCAGATCCTTAAAACTGCAAACGAATTCTTAACCAATATAGATGGTGTATTCAATGTAGATCGGAAGATATTAAACAGATGGAGATCTCCTGAAAACCCAGGCGACGGTTTTACACCCACAACGAATGGAGCAAGAGTAATTTACCGCGATGTAAACAGCGGTTGGGTAGAAGATGCAAGTTATATGCGCATCCAGAACATCACACTAGGTTATAACTTCAAACAAAAATTCATTACCAATTCAAAGGTGATCAAAGGCTTAAGACTGTACACAAGCGTACAAAATCTGGCCACCTTTACCAAATATAGTGGAGCCAATCCAGAAGCAAGCACCAACGGATCAAGCGTGCTTACACCTGGTCGTGATTTTACCAATTATCCTTTACCAATGATCATGACATTTGGACTAAATGCAACCTTTTAACTATTAAACACCATGAAAAAAACACTATATATCATGATGATCCTGATCGGTACCGGGATATTCATAACAAGTTGTAAAAAGGATTTTTTAAACCAGGAACCAGAATCTGGATTACTTGGCGCTAACTTTTGGAAAACGGAATCGGATTTGAAACAGGGCGTGGTTGGCGCCTACAGGTCTCTGAAAGACATGGGTTCATTTAGCTATTGGCTTTTCGGAGAAATGCGTTCTGACAATACCAGTTTTCAGTACAATGCACCGCAACGTGGACAAGAGAACCGGGAGCAGGTAGATGAATTCCTGGCCAATTCTGCCAATACATTACTGCAGGATTTTTGGCAGCAAAGCTATATCGGTATTGCACGTTGTAATGATGTGCTGGATAATGTAGAGCGAATCCCAATGTCTGCACAATCCAAAGCCCAGTCCATTGGCGAAGTGAAATTCCTTCGGGCCTTTCATTATTTTAACCTGGTCAGACAATTTGGAGGTGTACCACTGCGTTTGGAAGTAACTAAGACCCCAGGCGATGCAAAATCAAAAGGACGGGCAACAGTTGAAGCCGTATACGCTCAAATACTTGAAGACCTGAATGACGCTGCGTTAAAACTTCCGGCCTCTTATTCAGCAGCAGATAAGGGACGTGTTACCTCAGGTACAGCAAATGCCTTATTAGGAGAATTTTACCTCACGCAGAAAAAATATGCCGAAGCCTTAACTGCACTTAGAAAAGTAACAGGCTACAGCCTGATGCCTAGTTATGCAGATGTGTTTGATAAAACCAAGAAAAACAATGCAGAATCTATATTTGAGATCCAGTACCTGGGGTCAAATCCGGATCTCGCGAGCAATTTCATGTATCAGTTTGCTCCCTTTAACTCGGTTCAATATGTAACGAAGGATCCGGGAACGAACCTGAGCTTCACCAGCGGTTGGAACACGCCAACTGCAGATCTCATCGCCTCTTATGAAAGCGGGGATGCACGTAAGGATGTATCACTTGCGGAAGGCTTTACCGATGATAAAGGAGTATTCACTTATGCCCCATATATTAAAAAATACAACCAGGGCTTTGTACAACCAGGCCAAACCGATGTTAATTTTCCAGTTATCCGTTATGCTGACGTTTTGCTTGAAATTGCAGAGTGTTTGAATGAGCAGGGTTTTGTTGCTAATGGAGAAGCATTTGGGCTATTGAACCAGGTTAGACGCCGCGCCCAACTTCCAGATAAAACCTCAGGAAATGCCATTCCAGCCTTAAACGTAAGTTCTCAGGCAGCTTTCAGACAGGCCATTGATCAGGAACACAAAGTGGAACTTGCCTTTGAAAACCACAGATGGTATGATTTGGTACGTACCGGCACTGCTGTTCAAGTGATGAATGCGCATGGTCAAAGAGAAATAGCTAAAGCGCCGGCTCAATACCCTGCGGGAGCCTATACCGTAACATCTAATAAACTGCTGTTACAAATTCCTCAACGGGAAGTAAACCTGGATAATCTGGCCCAGAACCCTATGTAAGGCTCATATTTTGTCCTGGCCGTCTCAGGGCTGAAAATATGTTTTGCTGATTTCGCTGAACCTTACAGGTTCTGAGGCTATGTCAGTAAAACATATTTTCTTGGGTACAGACCTGGGAGGGTAGAGAAAGAAAAAACTTCTATTACTTCAATTATTCCCTTATTTTTGGGAAAACTGAAATACCATGAATGCTTTTTTGATGTGTTTTTCTGCTGGAGGGTGTTTCTTACTTAGTTTTCTGCTGTTCTTTCATCCTTTGAAGCAAAATCCGGTTGCCAATGGTTGGCTCGCCCTTTTTGTGTTGATTATGGGGACTGCATTTCTGTGTGTTTATTTCGGCAGTAATGTATTTAGCAGTTTAGAATTTATATTGCCATCTTGTCTTTACCTGAGCACGCTTTATTTTGTTGAACCTTTAAGAGTTTTCAAAAAGAAAGACGGGCTTCATTTTTTGCCTTTCCTGGTCTGCCTGGTTTTGCAGGAGATGTGGCCATCGGAAAATGGAGATTTGATGACAGCCAGGCTATTTGCAGTTGGAAATCTTGTTTTTTTTACCCGCGATTTGCTGCCCTTTCAGTTCCTGATCTATATCGTCTTGTCTTATCGTTCGTTGATGGTACATCAAAAGAATTTAAAATTAATAACTGCTGAACTGAAAGAAATAGACCTGAACTGGCTCCGCTATTTTCTGCTCATTTTGAGTGTCATTTCTGTTTTTTGGATAAATGATGCGGTGTTTGGTTTTTCTTTTTTGTTGAAGATAATGCCTGTGATTTATACCGGATCTATTTTTTTTCTCGCCTATTTTTCCATCAGGCTAAGCGTAGTTTTTGCTTTTAATAAAGCAGAACTGAAAGAAATTTCTGACTTGCTGGAACAACCTTTAACTGATGAAAGGCAAAAAACAGAAAGGCTCAACAATAAAGATTTTGCCTCGTTCTCGGAAAAATTGCATCAGCTTATGACTATAGATCAGGTTTTCCTGAATAACGAACTCAGCCTTCCTGGACTGGCGAATCAATTGGGATTAAGTATTCATGATACCTCTTACCTGATCAGCAGGCTTACCGGAAGTAATTTCTATACTTTTATCAACCAACGCAGAGTGGAAGAAGCCAAAAAACAGCTCATTGCCGGCCGCATGGAGAAATTAAATATGGTAGGAATAGCTTTTGCCTCGGGATTTAACTCTAAGACCGCTTTTAATACGGCCTTTAAAAAATATGCGGGCTGTTCGCCAACAGCATATGTTAAAGAGCAAAGAAACAATTAATATGTTCGGGTGGATAAATACGAACATATGGCCCGGCCCTGATGAATAAATTTGCAGGTAAAACTGCAAATGATATGAAACTTAAAATTTTTCTCTGTTTTTTAATGATGATGTGCTTTACAAATATGCTCAATAGTAGCGCCTGTACCATATTTATGGCCAATGATGGAAAGCATGTATGGGTTGGCAACAATGAAGACGAGGTACCTTCACTTACTTACAGGTTATGGTACTATCCTACAATTGATCAGCATTACGGGTATATGATATGGACTGAACTTTCGGCGGATGAAAAACTGAATAAAATCATGTACAAAAATCCACAGGGCGGAATGAATGAATACGGAGTATTTATGGATTACACGGCTATTGATGACATCCCTGCAACAAAAGATCCGTTGAAACAGGATAGGATCGAAGAAGTAGTTACAGATGTACTCAGAAGATGTAAAACGGTGGAGGAGGCCATAACCTATATATCACAGTTTAATTTATTGCGCTTAACCGGTGCGCAGCTGTTTATGGGCGATGCTGGAGGAGATTATGCGATTGTTCACGGCAGTTATATCATCCGGCGGACAACCAGTTGGTTTGCACTGACCAACTACGCTATTAACAACAACCATTACGAGCCCTGCTGGCGAAGAGATACCGCTACTAAGTACCTGAGTGAAGAAAGGTCTTATCACTTAAAAGATGTGGTTACCTTGCTGGAAAAAACCACGCAGAAAAAGCCAAATGATATCATTTCCAATTATTCAATGGCAGCAGATCTCCCCAGCAGGACAATCCACCTGTATTATAAAGGTGATTTCTCCAGGTCCGCAGTAATTTCCCTGCATAAAGAATTAAAAAGCGGTATGCACCAACGTGATATGGTTAGTTATTTTTCACAGTATCCAAGATAACAACTATGCATAAAACTCAATAGTATGCAGAGTTTTATCAACGCCTTTGGTTTTTCTCCTAAATTTCAATCTGGAACAAACTTACTGTTGCGTTGTTATAGTGGGCTGGTAATCCTTCCGTATTTTGAAGTTTTAGCAATCCTAAAAAGTCAAAGCCGCATTTTGTATAATAATTAATCAGTCCGGTGTTCTCGCCGACGGTATCCATACGCACAAATCTTTTTTCATTGCTTAGCGCATATTGCTTCGCCCATTCTGCAATCTGCTGCACCAAATTTTGCCCTCTGAATTCAGGATTTACGGCGATCCTGTGGATATAAACTGCAGGATCATGATTGCGTTCTTCCCAAATTTGGGGATCATCAAAGGTCGTTGCCCATACACAAGCTATTTTACCGTCAATAATGATCTTCCATTGTCTGTTTTCATCGATTTCTGTCTGTACCAGGTTGAGTTCAAATTCTGGCCAGTGAACAATGAACTTCGATTTTTGAAAATCTGTGGCAATGTTGTACAGTCTGAAAATTTCTTGAATATCTTTATTTGCTGAGTTTTGTATTTCCATGTTTTAATTAAATTAACTCCATAAAGTTACGGGTATAAATAAAGGCATAACAGATACAGATATTGAATAAATAAGGATAACAGATTTGTGGGTTTCTATGCTGTGGGGTATTACTGAGAGACTTTCCAGATTTGATATTTTTCGGGGAGACAGCGACCGCACGGCCTATATCCATTGGATAGTGCTTCGGCTTCATCTTTAAAGAAAACACGGTTTTCAACTTTCATTCTTTTGCCCGATGGACAAGTAAGCAAGCCATATATCTTCGCCTTCTTGTAACCACCAAGGGTAACATCACCTTTGCGGATTAAGGAGCCGATAGCCTTTGTTCTTTCTTTAGGGGTTCTTCCTATATCTATGTGGTTTATCATATTTCTTATACAAAAGTAGCTGGTCTTCGTTTAGTAGAAAAGCCGTTTCTTGCGGTTTTAAGTTGAGCTTTTTCTTGCTTACCGTTTTGACGGGAATGCTTTCGGTTCTTTGAACCATATTATTTTTTTATTAAGGTTAAGGAAATGCGTAGGAAATTCTTTTTGAAGAAGTATGTTTGTTTAAAAGCTGAAAAGATGCGCCATTTCCTTTCAAAAGGAAAGCTACATTCAATCGCACTTTTATAATAAATGCATGGAAAAAATGAAACTGTTTCTGGTCACAATTTGCTTCATTCTAATTTCGGGTATTGCCAAGAGTCAAACAGGTAATTATGCGCTGTGTCTGGATGGTCTGGATAATAATCCTTGTATCGGAATGGATATTATTAAAAATCAATGGACACTGGAAGCCTGGATTAAGGGCAACGGTAAGCCATGGAAAAATAGAGAGGCTATTATTGGAACAGGTGAATATGGAGAAATCAATACAATAGATCAGTTACCGCTAATGCTTAAAAATGGGAAGCTATGCAGCCCAAAGGCTGGTCTTGTAGCCACAGAACCGCTGGATGATAAATGGCATCATGTGGCGGTCAGTTGTAATGGAACTGAGACAAAGTTATATCTGGACGGCAAGGAAATAGGTTCAAAGAAATTTGCTGTTGATATTTTACCGGGAGAAATCGGTACCAGCGATATGGATTCAACAGGCTTTAGTGGGTGTATTGATGAGGTAAGGATATGGAGTTGTGGAGTCTCCGGAGCTACTTTGAGCGCATGGATGTACCGGCCTCTTGGCCCTGGTCATCCTGATTTTAATCGGTTGAAAGGCTATTATAATTTTGATAATCTGGAGAACGATGTGAGTCTGAACCTGGTTGGAAAGGGAGCTCAGGCCTATCATCTTAGAAATACCAGGAAGAAGTATAACGGAGATATGCCACTGGCCTATCTGGTTAAAAATGATAATCCGTTGTTTGTCTTAGCGGAAAAGAAACAGCAGGTTTTTAATGCGGTGGTGATACAAAGCGAATGGGATGCTGATCAAAATGTAAAAAATGATGAGCTTTTGAAGTTGAGAATTGTAGTCAATGGTTCGCGTTCCCCTCTGAAATTGACCGCGTTGAACCTGGATTTTTCTGGCTCGACATCACTAAGCGATATGGCCAGGGTACATGTTTATTACGCTGGCCAGTCCCCGCGCTCCACCACCAGGATTGAACTGTTTGGTAAGGGGAAAAAACCAGGTAAAGCAATCCGGTTTACGGAAGGGGCAGCTCGTGCCTATCCATTGAAAGAAGGGGTAAATTATTTTTTAGTAACACTGGACGTGAATAGAAATGCGGTAGCTGGCAACACGCTGCATGCAAAGGTGAGTTCCTTTCTTCTAGACCATCAAATACATATTCCGGAGGAAGACAAGACCGCAAATATCCCCAAATTGATTACCCCAAATTCTGCTACAAATCCAAATGCAATAAAACTATTGCAGTGGAATATCTGGCATGGCGGGTTACATCTTGGTCATATAGAGGGACCAAACCGGGTTAAAGAATTGATACGGAATACAAATGCAGATATCATTACACTGGAAGAGGGGTATGGCACACAAACTATGTTGGCTAGCGCTTTGGGTTTTGAGTTGCAGACGGCCTCACCCACAGAAAATCTAGCCATCATCAGCAGGTTTCCGATGAAGGAAAGTTCTTCGAATGCCAAGTTTAAATCTAATGTAGCAACCGTTACATTGCCCAATAATAAAAAAATATTGATTGGCAACTGGTGGTTAAGGTATGCCTCCAAACATGAATACACGGGTTCTTATGCCAATACGGGCTTGAATAGTGAGGATTGGGTTAAAGAAGACCGGGAACTTGGAGCTGTTGATGCGCAAACTAATCTCGACAAAGATATCGATCCTATACTTCGTTCAGATCCCACTTTGCCGGTCATTATTGCTGGAGATTTTAATTCGGGAAGCCATCTGGACTGGACAGCCAGAGCTGCCTTTTTACATTATGGTTATGGACCGGTTGATTTCCCTATTTCAAAATTAATGTTGCAGCGAGGTTATACGGATAGTTATCGAATACTGTACCCCGACGAGGTCACTTATCCGGGAGGTACATTTGCAGCCATTTACGGGCATATGCAAACTTCGCGTATTGACTATATTTATTCTAAAGGACTGGGGTTAAAAGCCAGGTTTTCAAAAATAATAAGGACACCTCCTCAGATTGATGATGTGTGGCCTTCCGATCATTCGGCGGTATTGACCGTGTTTTATCTATATTAGACCCTACTATGATAGAGATGATATCAACAGGTATTGGCTGGCTGGGCGTATGTTTATGTACACTGGGCTATTTACTGTTAAGCATAAAAAAGTTGACTCCAGAATCGTGGGGCTTCCAGATACTGAATATCACTGGTGGATTATGTTTGTTAATAACCGCTATTATTGCTGATGACACACCAAATGCAGTAGCCAATTTATTATGGGCTTCTATTGGTTTTTATGCTTTAACAAAAGGTTGGAGAACAAGAGGTACATCAGGTAAGGATTGAACTGGAAGACCTAAAATTTCATAAGCCTTGTTTTTGTAATCGTCAAGTTTTTCTTTATAAGCTTTTTTATCGTTTTCCAGTGAAAGGTAGAAATATGCTCCATCTACAAGTACAAATATTAAATCGGCTGCAGCTCTGGGGGAGGTGACATTTAACAATTCTTTCTTATTGCATTGCTCTATCATTGAGGTGAGCTCAGAACGGAGCGAGTCCAATATGGTTTTATATTTGGCCTTAATTCTTTCTTCCCGGAAAGATAAAGCGTAAAACGTGTAGAACAAACCGTCGTCAAACAGGAGATTCCACTTTTTAGAGAAAAGCATTTCGATCGTTTTTTGCAGGTCGGCAAGCGTAATGTTTTCTTTGTTTTTTGTTTTATAAATAAGAAGATACTTTTCCAGTATGTAGTCTATAAGCGCGTGGGTTAAGTCGTCTTTAGTTTTAAAATAATGTATAATAAGGCTTGGATTAATATCCATAACCTTAGCAACTTTAGCAATTGAGGCGTTTTCATAACCGTCTTTTCGGGCGGTATCATAAAATACGGTGATAATTTCTTGTTGCCTGATTTCTTTGAGGCTTTTTCTTCCCATATAGATTTTATGTAAAGCGCAAATTTATCAAAGTAATCTGTATTCGGAAATGAATTAATAATGGATTAACATACTCCCCTCAACTGATCTTGTTTTTATAAAGCGTATGTCAAAAAACAATCGATAATAGTCAATATTGTATTGGTTTTCAGCTGATGAATTGGGCTATATTGTAAATAGATTGATTGACTGTTCAATTAATTTATTAATACAGTCTTAACTTTTACTTGTTGGCATGAGTATACATTTGCCCTCGATTTAAGAAGTGATCAATCTTAAACCAATAAACTCAAAAACTATAAATTGTATGGAAAAAAACTACACTTCGTTCTCGTTGTTTGGACGGATTATGCAAAAAAGGCACTCACTATTCTGGATGATTTCCTTTTTTCTAATCACAACGTCTGCTTTTGCGCAAAACATCACCCTAAAGGGTAAAGTTTCAGACGCGGAAACCAAAGAAACCCTTCCTGCCGTAAGCATTATGGTGAAGGGAACCAAACAGGGGATTTCATCTGATATTAATGGTTTGTTTACCATGAATGTAAGCCCCAATGCAGTGCTCATTTTTGCCTATGTTGGTTACAAACAACAGGAAGTTGTACTTCATGGGCAAACCCAGTTAAATGTTTTAATGCAGCCACAGGCTGGGGGACTTGACGAAGTGGTTGTTGTTGGTTTTGGTACCAAGAAAAAAATCAACATTGCGGGTGCTATTGATCAGATTTCGGGTAAAGAGCTCGAATCACGTCCTATTTCAAATGTAATGCAGGGTTTGCAGGGAATCAGCCCAGGTTTAAACATTACCTATGGAGGTGGAGCACCGGGTACAGTTCCTGTTATCAACATCCGGGGTATGACCTCCATCAACGGTGGTTCGCCACTTATTGTTATCGACGGAATTCCTGCAGCAAGCAATGACGATTTATTGAGGTTAACTCCTGCTGATATTTCATCTTATACTGTGCTTCGTGATGCGGCATCAGCAGCAATTTACGGCGCAAGAGCTGCCTTTGGTGTCATCCTGATCACCACAAAACAAGGTGCTGTGGATCGCCAGACGGTTAGCTATAATATGCTCAATACCTGGGGAAAATCTACTATTCTTCCTAAACCGGTTACAGATCCGTACATCTATTCTCGCGTTCTGGAAACATCAACCAATAACACTCCATGGGATTATGTAAACTATAGTGACCAGTATTATAAATGGGCAAGAGAAAGATCAGACAATCCATCCCTTCCTGATACACGGGTAAACTTAACAGACCCTACCAAATGGGAGTATATGGGGAGTAACGACTGGTATAAATATTTTTTCAATGACGCCAGCTTTTCACAAAACCATACTTTGACATTTTCGGGCGGAGCAACAGTTAATAATACCCCTTTAACCTATTATTTGTCTGCAGATTATACCAAAGAAAATGGATTGAACAAACTCTCCGATGATTTCTGGAACCGATATGGTTTAAGACCAAGGGTTAGCTTTTTACCTTTCAAATGGCTTAAAATAGACAACAACCTGAATATTTACGAAACCAAACGGGCTTATCCATATACCGGCATTACCGATCTGTATTACCTGCAACCAACAGATGTAGCAGTCAATCCAGATGGTACCTGGGCCAATACCAATGCAGGGCGTTTGGCAGCCAAACTAACGGATGGTGGTAAGAACCTGGAAACGATGTTTGGTTTTCAAAACATCAGCAGCGCCACCGCAACTTTTTTAAACGGGGATTTAGTGGTCAACGGTGATGCTTCCTTTAAACGGGAACTGTGGAAATATCATGCGGATTCCAAGTCCTATAAAATTGGATACGGACCGAATGATGTAAGGGAAGAAGGTGGCACAGGGAGTGTAAGCGAGAAAAACGGTTATTTATATAATAATGCCTTTAACTTGTATGCAACCTACAGAAAAACAATAGGTGACCATTTTTTCAGCGCAATGCTGGGTTACAATTCTGAAAACTACAACTATTCTACCGTAACCTCCTCCAAAGATGGTCTGATTTCTTCTTCTTTACCCTACATTGGCTTAACCAATGGTGCAGCGGGGGTTGGTGCAGAATACTCGGCTTATGCGACGACCAGTGGATTTGGCCGCTTAAATTACACCTATAAAGAGCGTTATATTTTAGAGGCTACCGGAAGATATGATGGTTCTTCTCGTTTTTCTTCTACAAGACGCTGGGGTTTTTTCCCTTCAGCTTCTGCTGCCTGGATAGCTAGTGCTGAAGACTTTTTTAAGCCATTAGCTCCAGTGCTGTCTACCTTTAAGCTGCGTTCTTCTTATGGTTCATTAGGAAACCAGGCCATCAGTAGTGATCCTTATCTTCGTGATTTTGGTTATATTCAGTCGCTGGTACCAGGTACATCTGGATATCTTATTGGTGGGAACAGTCAAAGCCCAATTATAAAAGGAGCACCGGGTTTATTGGTCGATCCGAATACCTATACCTGGGAAAAAGTATCTACGCTTAACATGGGAACAGATATTGGTCTTTTTAGAGACAAGTTCCTCCTTGGATTTGATTATTTTATTCGCAATACCACGGGTATGCTTACCGGAGGACAAGAGTTACCAGGCGTACTTGGAACACAGGTGCCGAGGCAAAATACGGCAAATTTAAAAACAAAAGGATGGGAGTTGTCTGTTACATACAGAGATAACTTTTTGGTTGCTTCCAAGCCTTTTAATTTTCAAGCAAAGGTTTTCCTTGCTGATTCTCAAACAGAAATCACTAAATTTCCAAACGATCAGAATCTTTTCAGCAACTATAGGGTAGGTCAAAAAATTGGAGAAATCTGGGGGCTTGAAAATGATGGTATGTTCCAGAACAAGGCAGAAATAGCCGGGCTTGATGAATCTGCTATTATTCCCTGGGGCGCCTTGTCTATTGTTCAGGGCTGGCCGAAATATAAAGACCAGGACGGAAATCACAAAATTGAAAAGGGTTTAAGCTCAAATGACCCTAAAGATCTTAAAATCATTGGAAACAGCAGCGACAGATATAGTATTGGTGCCAATTTTAACCTAGATTGGAATGGCTTTGATGTTTCCATATTCTTGCAAGGGGTATTAAAAAGAGACTTTTATCCGCACCACTATTTATTCTGGGGTCCGTACCAACAGCCTTATGCCAATGTTTATCCATGGAATCTGGACTTTTACCGCGCTACAGGCGATTCACCTGAGTTAAGAGCTCAGCATTCGGCATCTTATATTGCTGCAGGTCTGGCCGATGCGAATACCAACTCTTACTATCCTGTTTTGCAATCCTGGTTAGCGGATAATAACTATGGGGCAGGATTAGATATTCCACAAACCAAGTACCTGTTAAATGGAGCCTATTTAAGAATTAAAAATATCTCCTTAGGTTATACCTTACCTTCTGCGTTTACCAAACGCTTTAAAGTCAACCGCCTTCGTGTATTTGTAACTGGTGATAACCTGTATGAATTTTCATCTATAAAGAAATATATAGATCCTGAAGCTGTAAACCAAGGTCCAAGTGCATGGGCATATCCTTTTCAGAGAAAATATGCAATCGGTTTAAACCTGGATTTTTAACTATTAAAAAGCTTAACAATTATTAAAATATTAGTTATGAAACCATATATTAAATATATTCTATTTATTGCAATTGCATCTGTCGGTTGTAAAAAAAGTGACCTTGACCGTTTTCCGCAAACAGCGATTTCGCCGGGCCTTTTCTTTAATACAGAAAGCGATCTGAATTTATATGTCAATGGTCTGCTTTTGATGCCAGACAGAGGAAGCTACTTAAATGACCAAAGCAGTGATAACGTAGCAACAACAGCCAACGTAGAAGTGAAAAATGTAATGGCGGGTAGTGCCAATTCGCAAAATATTACTTCAGGTTGGGAGTGGAGCAGATTACGTGACATTAATTATTTTTTAGAAAACTATAATAAAGCAAAGGTAAGTGCAGACATAAAAAATCATTATGCCGGACTGGCCAGGTACTACCGGGCGATGTTTTATATAGATAAAGTGAAGCGGTTTTCTGATGTGCCATGGTACTCCGGTACCATGAACCCGGGGGATAATGCATTATACAAAGCACGCGATCCGCGGAAGTTGGTGATGGATAGTGTGATGTCGGATCTTGATTTTGCTTATCAGCATGTTCGGGAAAACGTGCCTACCGGTACACCAGGAAAATGGGCTGTAGCGGCATTCTACACCCGCACAGCACTGTATGAAGGTACTTACCGTAAATATCATTCCGAATTGAATTTAGCAGCAACAGCAAATGTTTTTCTCGAAACTGCTGTTAAAATTGCTGGTGATGTGATGGCTTCCGGAAAGTTCTCCGTGTATAGTACCGGAAAGCCTGAACAGGATTATGCGACTTTGTTCAACAGTCAGGACTTAACGACGAATACTGAGGTGATACTGGCCAATATTTTTGATATGAGTAAGAACAGGAGCCAAAATGTTAACGGAACAGTTTTCGGTGACTATGAACAAGCTCCGGCTAAAGACCTGATCCAAACGTATCTGATGAGGGACGGCAGCCGTTTTACAGACCTGCCAAACTACGATAAACTGAGTTTTGTAAAGGAATTTCAGAACCGTGATCCAAGACTTTCTCAAACGATGGCTTATCCCGGATGGATCAGAGTTCCGGATACCAAGCCTTACATTCAGAGTTTAAACAAAAATTTTACTGGTTATCATCAACTCAAGGGATATGTGAACAGTACGGATGCAAGTACATTAAATGGCGTAGATTTTCCGGTATATCGTTATGCAGAGGTGTTGTTGAGTTATGCGGAAGCGCTTGCTGAACTGGGTACGTTAAAACAGCAGCAGCTGGATGTTTCTGTAAACCTGATCAGAAGAAGGGCGGGGATGCCCGATCTTAATATGGCTCAGGCTAACGCATCGCCAGATCCCCTTTTACAGCAACAATATGGTAATATTACATCAAATGTTGGGATAATATTGGAAATCAGAAGAGAACGGAGAGTAGAATTCGCATTTGAAAATACCAGATATGATGATTTGATGCGGTGGAAAGCTGGAAAACTATTGACCAAAAGCCCAGAAGGTATGTACTTTGCAGGTTTGGGGAAATATGATTTAACAGGGGATGGTGTTGAAGATATTATGTTGATAGATCAGTCTTTAACCATTCCTGCGGAAGAGAATAAGGAAAAGAATTCATTAGGGGTAAAGTTGGTCTACTATCGTACGGGTACAATCGGCTCTGGTGCTACAGTATATCTTAAAAATGTAAATACCGGTAGCTATATTGTAACGGAATTTGTAACACGCAATTTTGAAGAACCTAAATACTATTATCGCCCGATACCTCAACAGCAAGTGTTGCTGAACCCTAATCTGAAACAAATATTCGGGTGGTAATGAACCATAATTTGATGCAAAATGACAAAATTCAATAGAAGATCATTATTAAAAACAGCTGGTCTGGCAACAGGCTTAGTTGTAACCGGAGGGCTACCTGCTTTGGCTTCCGGATATGACGGAAAAAATAAGAAACCAGTGCTTACCGTTGCACATATTACTGATGTGCATATCAGAGAGGGCGACAATGCACCAGAGAGATTTAAAAGTTGTTTGAAGGAAATATTAACAAAGCATAAACCAGATTTTTTCCTGAATGGGGGCGATTCTATTAACGACGCATCTTACGATAATGTCGTACGTGATCAGGTGACTAAACAATGGTCTATCTGGGATGAATGTACAACATTACTTTCCAAACATAAGTTGTATAGCTGCATTGGCAATCATGATCCATGGTGGAAGGCGCCCTCTAAAGAGGATGAAATGTACGGAAAAGAATATGTGGTTAAACGATTAAAGATTCCGCACCGGTATTACAGTTTCACAAAGAAAAACTGGCATTTTATGATACTTGATGGTAACAATGGCAATATATCTCTAGATCAGGAACAGTTTAATTGGCTAGAGAAGGAACTGGAGAAAATTCCTGTTGGTGATTCGGTATTGCTGATGTCTCATTATCCGATTTTAGGAACGACACAGGTTTTGGTTGGGGGTGGTCACTCTGATTGTAAGAAGTTAAAGGATTTGTTTTATAAACATCATAGTAAGGTGAAAATTTGCTTGAGCGGGCATAATCATTTGTCTGATCATACGCATTATAATGATGTATTGTATTGCTGCAACGGGGCCATGAGTGGTTTTTGGTGGGGTAAGGGTGATGGTGAATCTGCCGGACCGGGTTATTACCTGGAAACTCCTCCGGGTTATGCCATATTAAAATTGTATGCGGATGGAACGGTGGAGAATGAGTATATACCACATTCTTTTTAAGGGGATGAAATTTTAATTGAAGGAGGTGCCTGAAAAGGCGCCTCTTTTTTTGTATTGGCAAGGTTCAGGAATTGGCTTGGTATAGGGCTGGAATCGAGCTCCTACGCATCTGCTGCGGTACTTGTTCGGTAAAATGGTACTTTTTCTGGACTTTCTGCGCAGCAGATGTGGAGTTGATACGGCTTTGTCTGAAGGAAAGGGTTTATGTCTTGTCGTAAATATAGCTTAATAGGGGAAAATATGTTTTCTGAGCTCGCTGAACCTTACAGGTTCTGAGACTCGCTCATGAAAACATATTTTCTTGGGTGCAGATCATGGAGGGTGGTGAAAGAGAAAATTGGCTATTGTTGTTAAATTTTTAATTTCTGATTACTGTATTTTGTAAAGGTCTATTTTTATTTGAATTTGTTTTTAAGATTTTGATTTACAGTTTTTTATGAAAATTTTATTTAAAAACTATCATTACACTTGAAGTTATTTTTAAAAAGTGGCAGTATATTACGTTACAGACTTGAAGTCTGCTGATCAGATTAAGATATTTAATCAGTTATTTAAATTGCTGAGTGACAATCTTGAACAAATGAACGTTTCAGTTAAGAAGGTTAAAAATGAGGGTAAAAAGATAGATATTCAGGAGGTAAATCCAGAATACCTTTAAAATTTACTGCAATAAAACGCCCAGGATGGCCTGCATCTTTTGCTCTAATTTATCTGAGTTTAAGAACACCTGGGAATCAACATCAGATAATGATACCAAATTGTACCAGAAGTGGAGATATTTATTAATGATCTCTGTTTGGATTTTTGGCTTTCCGGCACCAGTGTAAATCGTAGTAACTTGTTATACAAGCTGCCCCTGTTCAGGGCCATTAATTTTATCTGGCATATTTTATCTGAATTGCACCAA
>NZ_QAIL01000070.1 GCF_003061025.1 Pedobacter sp. HMWF019
GTGTGGAATCGGTTGCTGGTGCTAAGTTGAAGTTTACCTGGACGAATAGCTATGGTAATACGTCTTTCAGGGATGGTACTGATATGGGTTCTTTTTTGGTGTATAATCCGGCAAAGAAGGAGTTTGTTACGGTGGAGAACGTGATTGCCAGATCTGCTTTGACTTTTACGTTGCAGATGCCTGCGGATTTTGCGGATGATGAGGTGTATGCGTATATGAGTTTTAATTCTGTGATTACGGAGCATCTGACCTCGGAGAGTGTGTGTAAGGGACCGGTGCCGGTGATTGCGTAGTATTAGGTTACAGGGAGGGTTCCGGGGGCTGGCCCTCCTTGTGTTTTTATGGATATTAATAAATGGAATGATATGAATATTTTGGATATAAACAGAGGCCAGTTTGCTAGGTTGGACTTGTCTTCTGGATCGATTTTAAGGTTTTGTTTGGTGTTATTGCTTTGGCCTTTGTTGCCTAATACCGGACATTTTTTTGATGCTTCTACGGGTACGGTGATTCCTACGGTTTGGTTGCTGGTGGTTTTGGATTTGATTAGTTTTTGTTTCCTGGTCTTGTTGTGTGGCTGGATGGTCTCCGGCTTTCCTTTATTCTGGAGAAATTTGGTGAATTTTACTATTTGTTCGACTAATAGTTATCGTTTGAAATATTTAAAGAGCATGGTTTACTGGTTTGTCCTGATAAAGCTAGTGAACCAAAGTTTCATTTTCACTCGCAATTTTCTGAATCGCTAAGATCTTCTCTGCTATAAATTCTCCTGAATTTGATCTTATAGTGGTGTCACCTTTTGTGTCGTATAATTTAAAAGTTCCAATAGCGTCAACGATGAAGTAGAAATTTGGTGGTTTTTGATCGATTTCTTTTAGTAGGGACTCATCGTTTGCGTAGGCACCGTCTGCAATTTTAAATTCTACTTTCAGATCTTTGCAGTTTTTATTGTCGGCTCTTAGTGCCCAATGGCCATCAATTTTGCTATAGATGGATCTTACATACACACTCTCATTATTGTGATTGGGCAGGTCGCAAAAGTTGATCAGATCAGTAAATGCGATTATTGGGGGAGGGAAAAGTATTTGTATTGATTTTTGTGTTAATTTACAACTTGAAATTGCGAACAACATTATAAGTAATGCCAGTTTGATAAGGAGTGAACTTTTTAGAGCGCTTGATTTCATATTCTAAACATACAAAAAAGATAATATGGTTCTATGGATCGGCCTCTGAGGTGTGAAAAGAGGTGCGGGTTTGTTTAGGTACAATTTCTAAGCTACAATGTACAGGTAGGATGACTCCTAATAATCTTGCCGAAAAACTTGCAATGAAGGAGGCCATATCAAATCCATCAGAAGGAACCCCTTTGTCATTAAAACTTGGAGATTCACGTTGGCCAGGTTGGAAAAAAATGCAATACGTACATAGGACATTGGAGAATAAAAATATAGCTATTCATTATGTTGCTGATTTTAAAGATGGAAAAATAGTAGCAGTTGATGATTTTAAATTTCACGAACCAAAATGATGAAGATTAAATGTTTATATAATACAGGTGAGATCTTGATGAACTCCCAAAGGAAACCAAAATATGTTTCTGAAAATACAAAATATAGTCAGTTAAAAATAGGTGAAGAATATCTTGTCCTTGGAATTCTGATGATCGATGGTCTTTTATACTATTTGGTAGATGACGGTGGGATAATTTCTGAATGTCCAAGTCTATTGTTTTGTATAATAGATAATAAGCTGCCTGATGATTGGTTTTTTTCGAATATTGAAAATGAATATACAGAGATAGAAGCGGTATGGGGATATTATGAATTAGTTTTTGATCCTCAGCATTATTCGAAGCTTATTAATATGGATGAAGAAGCACATCGTATTTATTATCGTAAGAAAATGGGAATGGAATAAAAGAGAAATCTTCATCTTATGATTTAGGTGATTCAATGAATAATTGTTAGCCTATACCTTTATAAATTGCCCTCAATTAGCATTGCTTTCTGGGGGCAATTTTTTGACATTTATTAATGTGTGCTGCTCTTTAGAGTATGCACTTAGCCGATGAAATGAACTGCCCAAGCGATTTTTTAGGTTGTTCCAAAGCGAATATTTGCTTAATTTGAGAGCAATAAATATCCTGCATACCTGCGCTTCTTTTCCCACTGGATCTTACAGATCCTTAGGTGTGAAAAGAAGCGCAGTTTTTTTTGGGGTAGTATCAGGGGATGGTTGTCCTTTTAATATTGTATCCCATTGCAACTATTAGTTCTTCTATACCCATTGTTGTTGTTTTTTTGGTTATCAGTTGAATATCTTTATATCTATGTATCGCTATTATTGGCCTTATCGAGGAAGTCCTCGATAAGGGTATTTAGACATCTTATGATGTCTAGCTTTTTATAAACAGCAAGATGATGCCAATCGTTGCTCCGATCTGCCATAGCCAGAAAATGAACATCCATTTAATGTTTTCGGAGTTAGATTTCGCTAGATCTTCTTTGGTTGCCAGATGATCGATTTTCTTTTCCACAGTAGCTGTAATTTCTTTATCTTTTGCATCTTCAATGTACGCAATTATCTTACGTGCTTCGTCTTCTGCGATTGATTTTTTGAAAATCTCATATACTTCTAATGCTTGTCCATTCACTGTTTTCTCGTTTTTCAGCAGGTGTTTATTTCTGCCTGGTTAGCATATTCAAAGATAAGTATAGTAATTATAGGGTTGTTAATTTATTTAAAAATTAAATTATGGTATTTTTGAGATAATCTTGAGAGTTTCGATAGAAAATTTCAAGGATTAACTTAAGTAAGAAAAAATCTGCTCTTCTTTTCCCACTGGACCTTCCGCGAAGGGCTTCAGGTCCTGAGGTGTGAAAAGAGGTGCAGGTTTTTTTTGGGTGGTATCCGGGGATGGTAGTGATTTACTTGGGTTGAAAAACTCATCAATATTGGTTTGGGAATGACTCCCATTTCTGTTATATTTAAATCAAAGCATTTGATATGAAAATTAACACTTCTCATTTGGTATTGATCCTTGCAGCATTAATTTGTTTAGGGTTCTCAAAGATCTCCTCTAAAAAAAGAGAGGTTTTCACCAGTCAGCAATTATTTACTACGAAGGTTTCAGCGCTGAAAAAGAAAGGAAAGAAAGACCTTCTGGATTATAAGGCAGAATTACGCGATGCTTTTAAGATTGTAGCATATGATGGGGATACCACCTATACTGAACTTAACTGGACAATGTGTCCTGACGGGAAGTGTCCTGAGGCTGGGCTGTATGAAAGTGAGACAGAGGTTTATAAAAAATTAGACGAGCTGATTGTCCGCGCTAAATTATAGTAGCGACTATTTCTTGATAATTAGGTAATTCTATTAACGTATCTGCCGTATAGTGGTAAAAGAATAAACTAAAGAGGCACTACTTTGATATTGAGTTATCTCCTGCTACAGATAATATTTCCCCGCCTTTGGGGTCAACTGTTATTGGCGATTGTTTTGTATTTTCCATGATGATAATGATTGAGCATGTTTTCCGTTGATTTTCTATTTAGGCTGATGAGGTAAAAGGTTAAAAACAGAAAAGTACCCAGCATCAGGAAAGATATGAATGATATCTGTTGGTTCATTTCTAAACCGAAGGGCAATACTGTTGCAATGGCAAATATGAATTGTAAACTTATAATGATTTTTTTTAGATTATTCATTGCTTTATAACTTAATTTTCAACTTAAGTTATGTATAATAATTATATTAATGACATGAAAATGCCTAATGGTATCGTGTTTTACTTGTGCACCCTTTTGTTTTATTTTTATTAGGTTGCTAATTGAGCAAAAGCCTCAGCCAATGGTACAAGAAGTGGTCCCGGTTATGAAGGCCGGTAGGACCCAAGTGTTAAATAAAATGAAAAGTTTCGGACAGCAAAAATAAAGGTCAATGGAGCGTATAAACTCAACTCAATACATCAAAATCTTCCTGGTGATAAGCGGTATGTTTTGGTTAGGCATCCCAATAACAAATGCACAGCAGTCCAAACAGGTTTCCTATACTGCGAAAGAAGTCCGGGAAGATCTGAACTACTTGTACACCACACTACAAGAAAGTCATTACAACCTTTTTGTACATGAAAGCAAGTCGAGATATGACCAGGCTTATAAAAATCTTCAGAAAAAGATCAAAGAGCATATGTCTCTAATGGATGTTAACAGGCTTTTTCAGCCCTTTACTGCACTTTCGGGCCTGGCGCATTGTAGCATTGCTTTTCCTTTTCGCCCGGCCTACCTGGAATATCTGCAGAAAGGGGGGAAGGTTTTTCCGTTTGATATAAACGTTGACCAGGGGCATCTGTATGTTGCGGATAACTATAGTGGCAGTATGCTTGTGAAAACAGGTGATGAGATCGTTCAGATTAACGGCCGTCCAGCGATTTATACCTTAGACCGGGTTTATAACTATCTCTCAGGTGAAAACAAACCTTTCAAAAATACGCTGATTGACCTGTACCATTTTTCCAGGCTACATTGGTTGGTCTTTGGGCAGGTAGATATTTTTAGGTTGCATCTGAAAAGACCGGACGGATCAACTTATGAAGGTGTATTGAAGGGCATCACAGCCGAAAAACTGGAAGAATATGCTGCTAAAAAGAAATCCATATTTAACTCTACACGGGAGTTTAAATATCTTGGCGAGATTGCCTATTTACGGCCTGGAGCTTTTACAAATAGTGAATCGGACGGTAATACTTCGGATCATAAAACCTTTGATAACTCCATGTTCGTGAAGTTTATAGACAGCGCTTTCTATCAAATCCGGCAATCCAAAACCCGGCAACTGATCATCGATCTGCGGGGGAATCCAGGGGGAGATAATTCTTTTAGTGACCATATGCTGGCTTACTTTGCTAAGGAACCTTTTTCTTTTTGTTCCAGTTTTTCGGTAAGGACCAGTGCCCTGACGAAGTCTTTTTGGAGAGACGTTGCCGATACCTCCCTAGCTGAGCTTAAAAAAAGTATTTTAAATAAACCAAATGGGACTATATTTCAGACCAAGGTGATCAAACAGCAGCCAGTGGCTGATAGCCTGCAATATAAGGGTAAGGTATATGTGCTGATTGACCGTTATTCCTACTCTAATGCGGTTACTACTGCGGCCACGATCAAAGATTATCATTGGGGAACCTTGATGGGGGAGCCGACTTCGGATGTGCCTACCACCTATGCGGCTATTCATGAATTCAAGTTACCGCATACGGGCATGGAGGTTAGTTACCCGAAAGCCTTCATTGTTCGGCCCAATGGCGACAGGTCAACACGTGTACTGGAACCTGATGTGCTGGTGAAGAAGAAGCTTGGTACAACAGGTGATGGGGTGTTGGAAAATGTACTGGTGTATTTAAATGAAGCAATGAAGACAGAGAGGTGAGCAGGCAGCATACCAGGCGGGTAGTGGTATTGATGTATAAGACGTTTCATTCTAATGCAGATGCAAGGGGAATTGGATTATTTATCATGTGGTTGCTGTGTTTAGGGTTTATCTTAAGATTTGACTGATTTGTGTGCGCCAATTAGTCGTGACTATTAATGATGTGGTGTATTGCAGTTCGTATATCGAAATCCTCAATAATAATATCCTTTGCGGGTTTAGCTATCATAAAGTAGCTTATTTGTTTTAGTATCTGTGGGTAATCTTCTGGATCGACTTTTCCTTCGAGTGGAGTGGTATATTTAATGGAGAACGGAAATGGCATTGGCTGCGGATTCGGTTATAAAGTAAAAGTAAAATTATTGATATTAAGATACAAAATTCTGAAGTACTGCAATCAATTCATTATCCTAAATTTAAATACTAAATAAATTAGTAAATATTTGTTTGTACTAAAATTATTAGCTTAACTTTGTGGTCACTTAAATTTTGAAACACATGAAGGAGCTGTTGATCTATCAGAAGGGGGAATCTAGCGAACTAATTAATAA
>NZ_QAIL01000601.1 GCF_003061025.1 Pedobacter sp. HMWF019
CGGAGAGGATGTGCATCAACTGAGAAAATACACAGGCAGTTTGATTTGCTTTTCCGATGAATGCAGTTATAGGTCCATTCTGAGAAATGAAGCCTGTTTAAATTAAGATACAATGAACTCGAAAAAGAATTTTGGGGATTACTCCAAAAATTTCATATCTGATATCCCTGCTGACCAGGAAAGTGATGAAGCACAATACTTCAATCAAACCATTCCGAGATTTCCTGAAGAAGCAATTTATATTTATTCCTTTAAGCTGAATAGAATGGTATATGCCAGTGGTTGGGAAGAAGTGGTGGGCTATAAAGACGATGAGATTAACATGCTTGCTATTGTAAATATGTCTGCGCCTGAATTTGCACCTTTTTCACATGACCTGAATGATAAAGCCTTAAAGTTTATCCATAATAAAACAAAGGATCTCGAAAAATACAGTTTTACTATTGAACTTAAAAAGATCCATAAAAATGGTATGCTGGTGCCAATTGTAGCGAGGGTAGGGGTATATAGTTCTGAAAATGGCAAAGTTACCGCGATCATTGGCAGGTTTCAGATCAATAGAAATTTGATTTTTGGAAAAGTAATGCGCTATGCGGCCTTTGGGCCTGAAAAGGAGAAGTTTGAGGAAGAGCTTAATAAAATTCTGTTTTCTCACCTGGCCATTTCCGACAAAGAAAAAGAAGCACTTGCATTGGTGGCCAAAGGATTCTCTTTCAAGGAAATTGCCCATGAGTTGAATGTATCACATTCTGCTATTGAGAAGAGAATAATCCCACTGTACAAGCGTTTTAATGTAAAAAGCCTGACCCATCTGGTTAGTTTTTCTTATGACAATTCGATCCTGCCTTAGGCGGCAGGATCAAGGTTTATCGTAATGATATTTGATCGTTCAATGCCGATCTGTTGTAATAAATCCTGCCATTTCTCTTCGAGTAACGTGGTTGGGTCGTCACTACCCATTACCCAGATGATATTTTTGTCTTTAATATGTTTGATATTGTCTGGTCCGCAGTCTACATTATTTAATAACTCATAAAATAACTGTGTACTGATAATGTCCCCTTTTACCGGTCTTCCAGGATTGATGTCATCGATAACCAGCAAATTGCAATTACGCCAGTTCCATAGATTATTCATGTTTTCAGCTTGATTTTCGGACCTTTCAAAGAACATACTTAATAGTTTGACTGCAGTGACATAACTGCAGCATCCGCTTCGGATGGATGCTTCTGTTGCAATTCCAACAGATAAAGTTGTTTTACCGCTTCCTTTAGAACCAAAAATCAACATGTGCTTACCTTGATCCTTATTGTCCAGAAATTCAATGACGGCTCGTTTGTGTTCATCTTGTATTTTCTGGCTCCATTGACTTAAACGCAATTGAAAAGGATATTCGGCGTTTTGAATATACATTTTTGTTGTGTACCAATAGTAGGCGGGATAAGCCACCAAGACCACAAGTAGTAGTGCTGCAAGCAGCATTTGACCATGATAATGGCAAAATAAGCTACCGGTTAGCGCTCCAATTCCAAAATAGGTTAAGTCTGTAACTGTATCAAAAGCAACATTGGACCAGGCTGGAGCAAAGGTGTAATTTATATTTTTAAGTGAACTGCGCCCGGAAGGAAGTTTGAGAAGTAAAGGGCCGAGAAAATTATACAGTTCAAAAAGTATCCAGGCACCCCAGACCCCAAAGGCTGCCCACAATTCAGGATAGTGGAGCCCAGGCTTATTCTTTATAAAGGTAAATACTATAATGGTTGGAATAAAGCCCAGGGAAAAATGTCCAAATTGATTGGCCAGCCAAGAGTAAGTCAGTGTAACAC
>NZ_QAIL01000071.1 GCF_003061025.1 Pedobacter sp. HMWF019
TTCGTTTACGATTGGCTGTCTCCGGCATGTTAGATCCTATTTTGGGGGTATAAGGGTATGGTGGGGAGTTGAAAATTTATTAACATGTAAAGAGATCGGGCTGTTTATCTCTCGCGTCGAACTTTTTAGGGCGGAATGTGTTTGATAGGTAATTGTTCCTGCTAAAACTTATTTCTATGAAACGGATATTGATGATCTTGACTTCCCATCAGCAGATGGAAAATACAGACAGTAAAACTGGTGTTTGGCTTGGTGAATTTACTGATCCTTATTATGAATTTATAGATCAGGGTTACCAGGTTACTTTAGCCAGTCCTTTGGGTGGAATGCCGCCTGTGGATGTTATGAGTGAATTGACGGAGCATATTACTGGTTCAAACCGGAGGTTTACTGAGGATGAGCTTGCCCAGCAGGCTTTTGCCCATACCCATAAGTTGGTTGGCTTATCTGCCAGCAATTTTGATGCGGTGTTTTTTCCCGGTGGTCACGGCCCGCTTTGGGATTTGGCTCTTGATGAATTGAGCGGGAAGCTAATTCTGGAGTTTTTTAATGCAAACAAACCGGTCGCTGCTGTTTGTCATGGTCCAGCGGCTTTAGTAAAGGCAGCTGAGTTGGTTCCGGGTTTATTGTCGGGTAAAAGGTTGACTGGTTTTACTAATGCGGAGGAGACTTTGGTGGGTAGAGCGGATCATATTCCTTTTAAGCTGGAAGATAAATTGATTGCTCTTGGTGCTGATTTTAAGTCTGCGTTGGTTCCGTTTTTTTCTCATGTGGAAACTGATGGGCTTTTAATTACTGGTCAGAATCCTTTGTCTGCTGGCCCGGTTGCTAAGGCTTTAATTGAGGTTTTGGAAAATGGATAGGGTGGTGGTGATTTTGCTAGAGTATGTCGATTTTGATGAAGAAAAAAGATTGCCAAGTAATTTTGATTAAATTGATAGGGATATTTTGTTACATTGATTTTAATAAAATCTTATTGAGGTATTAAAATAGACTACAACTTAATGCAAATTAAAACCATTGGTTTAAAAACAGGTGTTTTAGTGTTTATTGGGCTGGGTATAGCGCTGTATACAGGCTTGTCATTTAGTCGGATTCTGGTTCCATTGTTTCCAATTATTGTTGGGCTTTTGGTATGGTACGTAACTAAAACTCAGCGCAAATTAATTAAAACAGCTACAACACCCATTTACCAGATTGCGGAGGGCTGGGTTAAAATAGAGGGAACAGTAAGTGCATCAAAAACTTTTGAAACGCCTTATTTTAAGCAGGAATGTATTGCTTATACTTATAGAAAAGCAAATATTTGGCATGATAGTGAAGATAATACCGAACGTGAGGGCAGCGTAATTATAGAAGAAGAGTTTCAGGATTTTTATTTAACCAATGCAACGGGCAAAATAAAAGTAATTCTAAGTAGCCTTAATCTTGCCCTTTTGCCAGCCAAATCAGCTATTATACATAGTATTAAATATGCGGTAGATGATATTCGCTATACCGAAAGAACTCTTAAAAACGGCGATTTGATAAGCGTCTTGGGGTATGCCATTAAAAACAGTAACTATCAGTTCGAATTGAAAGAACATGGCAACCAGCCATTGGTTATTGCCACGCCAGATTTTGAAGATAAAACAAAAAAATCGTTCAAGGTTTTTAAATACCTAATGCCTTATTTTATCTTGATGTACCTCGCTGTAAATTATTTTTTACTTTTTGCGCCGGTTAAACAGCATATGGAAATAAGTACGGCATTCGTTCTTTTTATCTTTTTTGGTATGCCCATTTTGGGTGTTGTTTTCGGGGTAATTGGAAGTCGGTTGTCGGGCTTTGTTAAAGATTTAATATCTGGCATTGGTGGTATTTGTTTTGTAGTATCCTTGTTAAGTTTTCCCTTGTTATGCCTTTTGTTTATGACAAAGACTGAATTTTATATTATCGAACGTGTGTGGGCAAGTGTATTATTCTGCACAACATTGGCATTTTTAGTAAACTATCGGAAAATAGAGGGGGCTTTTTGAATGGAGACCGGGTAGGGTGGAGAGGTGAACGAAAAGCGGCCATACCTAAGTACGGCCGCTGGATACAACTTGGGATGGCTTTTGTTTAGCTGGAGTTGTATGTTATAAGTAGGGTGAGGTCTTCGAGGTTCTTGATTTTGCGGGTGCGATGGAGAGCTCGAAGGAGGTATCGAGGGTTATGCTGTTGGTGCTTTCGCGGCAGAGTTGCCATTCATCTATGCGGGCGTGGTTAAGTGTTTCAGGGCTTGGTGTATTGGCGTTGAGCTTTAGGGCATTCTTGGATGCAGACTGGTGAAGGTGGAGATAAGGTTGTAGGGTTAAATAAGAATGAATATTTCTTTGTCTAGGCAACCAAAAATTAATTCACTCCGTATTCTTGTTTAGAATTAAACTTAATAACTACATTTGCAGCCAGTGATCAACATTTTAATCGCCGATAATCAGCCTCTTACGCAGCAGGGGATCATAACATTCTTAACAGATGTTAATTCCATTCATATTGTCGGAAAGTGTGGGCCTGAAGATCTTGAAGCGTATCTTTCCCATGTCCAACCGCAACTCATCATTATAAGCCACGAACCGGAACCCAATTCTAATCTCACTGCGATTAAAAAGGTTAAGGAGAAATATAAATCGCTGTGCATTCTGGTGTTGTCTAATAATGTTCACAAACACGAAATTATGCAGGTCATTGACCAGGGGATTAACAACTATATTAGCAAAGGATGCAGCAGGGATGAATTTCTGGAGGCTGTATTTGCTACTGCTAATGGAGAGAAGTACTATTGCAAAAAGATATTGAATATTCTTTTTGGTCCAGATCCTATCGCAGATAAAGCAGAAGCAGTGCGGATGTTATCTTTGAGGGAGAAAGAAATCATTGAGCTCATTGCCACTGGAATGGGCAACAAAGATATTGCTGAAAAGCTATTTTTGAGTATTCATACCGTGAAAACCCATCGTAAGAACATTATTAAGAAGCTCGGTTTTACCTTTAAACATGCGTCCGAACTGATCTTGATTATCGGATATTTAAACGACTTCTTTATTTAGATTAATTATAAATATACCCCCGCGGAGGTATTGTCTATCGTTGCTGCTGGTTCTAATTTTGAACTGTGAAAAAAACAAATTCTAACAGCATCAATATGAAGAAAATAGGTCAGGCAATTGGTTTATCCATTGCGGTCGCTCTGCTTGTAGCAGGTTGTAAAAAATCAGACAGTCCAGCAGATACGGTACCTAATTATACCGTTCCAACGACCTACAATTTTGCGGGAGCTAATTTTGCCGACGCAACGACGCGTTTAGGTATGGTAACGGAAATGTCCAATCTTATGAAAAATGCGCTTACAGGTGTATTGGATGGCCAAAAGCTTAATGACATGTTTGTGAATTCGAATGCGACCTTTGCAACAGCAGGGTATAATACGTCTGGTTTACAGATTAAAAACCAATGCTTTTTGTTGCTGCAAACAGATGTGCCAAAATTTATTGATAGTTTGGTTAAAGTGAGCCAATCCAGTCAACCAGCGAGTAGGGGTGTGGCGGGTGTTGGCGCGAGTTCGGCCAATGCGGCTTCGAAGTATGCATTGACTGGGTTGGGCGTAAATTATGCTCAAGTATTTAATAAGAGTATTATGGGTGGTTTGATCTGTTACCAGATTGTAACTACTATGGCTTCTGGTGATATTTCTGAACACAACTGGGATTTGGCTTTTGGTTACTGGGGGGTACCCATCGATTTTCCAACCAATAAAACTGGAGCGAAGTTATGGGGAAGTTATACGACGCAAGTGGATGCGGGCTATCACGCCAATAAAATTCTGATGGATGCTTTTTTAAAGGGCAGAGCTGCAATTACAAATAAGGATACGAAAACCAGAGATGAGCAGGCAGCGATTATCTTACAAACTTTTGAGCGTTTGACTGGTGCTGCGGCGCTGCAGGAGGTACAGGAGATTAAAGAATCAATGAGTGATAATATTACCAGGAACAGCAGGTTGTCTGAATGTTATGGCTTTGTGAATTCGTTGAGGTATAATCCAAAAAGAAAGATTACTGATGCGCAGATTGACGCGATATTGGCTCTGTTTCCAAAGAGCTTTTACGATTTGACACTGACTGATGTTAATAATATAAGAGACGCTGTTGCTAAGCAGTATAATTTCGAGGATGTAAAAGATATACTTTAATCAGTCTGTTATTCTGACAGGGGGGAGCTGTCCGTGAACGACAGGTCTCTCCCTTTGGTGGAGATGACGGAAAAAATAAAAACTATGAAACGTAAATATATACTTGCCGCTGTACTAGCGGCTTCGGTGTTTGCAGGAATACAGGCCTGCAAAAAATCGTCGTCGGGGTCACAAACCACCGACGATAATGCTTTTGATAGGAAAGCAATGTTGACCAATGTGAGCGCTAATATCATTGTTCCTGCTTATACGGCATTCAAGCAGAATACGAGTGATTTGGATTTGGCTGTTTCGGCTTTTATTGGAGCACCAGATGTGGCTAAGTTGATGGCTTTACAAAATGCTTTTGTGATTGCTTATAAGCAATGGCAATCTACATCGGCATTTGAGTTCGGCCCTGCAGCGCAAATCAACCTGGGAGTAAACGTAAATACTTATCCAGCAAATATTGACCAGATCAACGCCAACATCAAAGCAGATACCTACAACCCGCAACTTTTAGCCAATCTGGCGGCTAAAGGGCTTCCGGCCATTGATTATCTCATTTTTGGTGTTGGGATTGACAATGCGTCGATTCTAAGTCAATATACTACTGACCCTAATGCTACCAAAAGAAAAAAATACCTGGCTGCTTTATCCACTGAACTCAAAACTGAGGCAGCAACTGTTTCTGCGGGTTGGAGCTCCGCTTATCAAAGCACTTTTGTGAATGCTTCAGGAACAGATGTTGGAAGTTCGGTAGGGCAGTTGTTGAACCAATTGGTGTATGATTTTGAGATCTTAAAGAATTTTGAAGTTGGTATTCCAGCAGGCACCCAATCCATGGGAACTACCTTTCCAACAAAAGTACAGGCCTATTACTCCAAAATCTCCGTGCAACTGGCTTTACTTCATCTTCAGGCCATCCAGAATATTTATTTGGGTAAAAGTAGCGCTGGAGATGGCTTAGGTTTTGATGACTACCTTGTTAAAGCAAATGCAAAATATTTAGGTGGTTCTTTAAATGATGCAATCAAGAACCAGTTTTCAACGGCAACGGCTAAACTTCAAACTTTGACGGATCCGCTGTCTGATCAGATTAAAACGAACCCAGCTGCAGTTACAGCTGCCTATACCGAGCTGCAAAAGCTAACGGTGCTGCTCAAAACTGATATGACTTCTTCATTGGGTATTTTAATTACCTACGGAGACAATGATGGTGATTAAACACTTGTGGAAACCGGTGCATATTGCGCCTTTAGTAGTTTTAAGGATTGCTTTTGGCTTTATTATGCTGGTGAGTACGATAAGATTTGTGCTGCGGGGCTGGGTGGATGCTTTTTACATCCGCCCGGCTTTTCATTTTACTTTTTATGGCTTTGGCTGGGTCAGACCTTTTGGTGCCACGGGAATGTATGTGCTTTTTGGAGTCATGGCTTTTGCTGCTTTACTGGTCATGTTGGGTTTGTTTTACAGAATCGCTATGCTGGTTTTCTTTCTCAGCTTTACCTATGTGGAACTGTTGGACAAAACGACCTACCTCAACCATTACTATTTTGTGAGTGTGATGGCCTTTTTGATGTTGCTGGTTCCTGCTCATCGTTATTTTTCTTTGGATGTTCTTAGAAAACCAAGCCTTAAAGTAACGAAGATACCGCGCTGGATGATCGATATCTTTAAACTGCAATTGGTTCTTGTGTATTTCTATGCAGGTGTATCTAAATTGAATTACGACTGGCTTATTGCTGCAATGCCTTTAAAGATTTGGTTGCCAGCTAGCAGCCATCTGTTCCTGATCGGAGGGCTGCTTACTCAAACCTGGATAGCTTATGTATTCAGCTGGTTTGGGATGTTATTTGATCTATTGATTGGATTTTTCCTGCTGGACAAGAGAACCCGGAAACCTGCATATGTGATGGTGGTGGTGTTTCACCTTGTTACGGGCTGGTTTTTTAAGATCGGGATGTTTCCTTATATTATGATTTTTGTGACTTTAGTATTCTTTCCTGAATGGTCTGTTTTTCAAAAAGAGGAGGAAAGGCTCTATAAAGTTACAGGACCAGGAATAAAATTTATTTACGCCATTTTGGTGATTCATTTCACTGTTCAGTTGCTCTTGCCATTTCGTTTTCTATTTTATCCAGGGAAACTTTACTGGACGGAAGAGGGTTATCGTTTTTCCTGGAGGGTGATGCTGATGGAGAAAGGTGGCACAGCTTTTTTCCATGTCACGGATCCTGCGACAGGTAGAACAACAGAGATCAATAACAGCCAGTATTTAACCAATTTTCAGGAAACTATGATGGCCACCCAGCCGGATATGATCCTCCAATATGCCCATTTCCTGGCTTCAGAATATCAAAAGAAAGGAATCAAAGATCCAGTGGTGACGGTGCAAAGCTATGTGACCTTAAATGGAAGTGGTAGCCGGTCCTATATAGACCCCAAAGTAAACCTGGCCAAAGAAGAAGAAAACTTCAAACCCAAAAAATGGATTCTGCCTTTTGATCCATCTTCTAAATAGAATTTATATATCCTCAAATGAAAAGAACCCTTATACTCCTTTTACTCAACTTCAGCTTCTATGGTTTAAATGCGCATGCACAGCAAACGGATACAGTAAAACATTTAAAGAACGTGATCATTAAAAAGGATACGGTTAAAACTTTCGGTGTAACCCGTTTAAGAGCTGTAGAAGGAACGAATATTAATGCGGGGAAGAAAAGTGAAGTGGTTGTGTTAGGGGATATGACCGTAAATACGGCGACAAACAACAGCAGGCAGATTTACAGTAAAGTGGCCGGACTGAATATTTGGGAAAGTGATGGTGCAGGTCTTCAATTAGGTATAGGGGGAAGGGGATTGAATCCCAACAGGGTTACTAATTTCAACACCCGGCAAAATGGTTACGACATTAGTGCCGATGCCTTAGGGTACCCTGAAAGTTATTATACCCCTCCTGCAGAGCTCGTAGACCGGATTGAGATTTTACGTGGTGCGGCATCGCTTCAATATGGTACCCAATTTGGCGGTTTGATCAATTTTAAACTGAAGGAAGGTGTTTTAAATAAGCCTTTTGAGGTTATGGCGAGAGAAACTGTTGGTTCCTGGGGCTTTTGGAATACCTCGGCAAGTGTTGGAGGCAGGAAAGATAAATGGCAATACTATGCTTTTGTTCAGCATAAACAAGGTGATGGCTGGCGGCCGAATTCAAAATTTAATGCCAACACAGGGTATGCCTCGGTTACTTATAAAGCTAATGAAAAACTGGCCTTAACTTTCCAATATACCCATATGGACTATTTGGCACATCAGCCAGGTGGCCTAACGGACAGCCAGTTTGCAGAAGATCCGCGCCAGTCCAATCGTGCACGTAACTGGTTTAAAGTGAACTGGAATTTGGGGGCATTTTTACTGGATTATCAGATCAATGAGCATTTAACTTTCAATTCCCGCTTCTTTGGTTTGCTGGCTGAAAGAGATGCGGTTGGCTTTTTAGATTATATTAACCGGATAGACAACGGAGTGGACAGGAACTTGTATAAAGACAAGTATAGGAACTATGGAAACGAAAGCCGTTTATTGTATAACTACACTATTGGCGGTAACCAGCAAAATTTATTGGTTGGTGTAAGGTATTATCACGGACATACCAATCGTGAACAGGGTTTAGGCAATAACGGTTCCACAGGGCATGATACTGATTTTGAGTATGGCAGCTCGGATAAGGATGTTAATGCCTATTCGCATTATGTTTTTCCGAATGAGAACTTAGCTTTTTTTGCAGAGAACATCTTTCACATCACACCTAAATTCAGTATCATTCCTGGGGTTAGGGTGGAAAATATCATTACAAAGGCCAATGGTACCTATACTTATTTAAATACGGACAAGGCGGGTAATGTGATTTACAAAAAAGACAGTACGGATGTAAAGAACAGCAGCAGGCATTTTGTGATTGCGGGCTTGGGCTTGAGCTATTATCAAAATGAGGCCATGCAGTTCTATGGCAATATTTCTCAGAATTACCGGGGGATTAATTTCAATGATTTAAACTCTAGCATTAAAGGTTTACAGGTGGACCCGAACTTAAAGGATGAAACGGGTTATTCTGCTGATTTTGGGATGAGAGGTAATATCTCGTCTGTGTTTAATTACGACATCAGTGTGTTTATGATCCATTACAACAACAGGATCGGGTCTATTGATACGGCGTATGCTGATTTTAATACGTATCGTTTTCGCACCAATATAGGCCGTTCGCAGAATATAGGCATGGAATCCTTTGCTGAACTGGAACTGTTTCATTTTATCAATCCAGCTGCAAAGGATATGAGGGTTTCGGTTTTCTCTAACCTGGCTTTGATCAGAGCGCGTTATACAAGTACGATTAAGCATGCTTATGATCATAATAAGGTTGAGCTTGCACCAGATGTGATTTTTAAGACGGGATTATCTTTTAAGTACCGTAAGTTTTCAGCGAGTTACCAATTGGCTTATACGAGTGAACAGTTTACAGATGCATCTAATGCCGTGTTTACTCAAAATGCAATTGATGGGATCATTCCGGCGTATACGGTGATGGATTTTTCTGCGGAGTATAAGTTAAGCAAGGTGTTTTCTTTGTCTGGGTCTGTGAATAATCTGATGGATAAGCGGTATTTTACGAGAAGGGCAGAGAGTTATCCTGGTCCTGGGATTATTCCTGCAGATGCGAGAAGTTTCTTTTTGACTTTGCAAGTAAAACTTTAATGGGTGTGTCAAAGGCATTGAATCGTTGTAGGTTGGGTTGATTAGTACGAAGGGTGCTTTTTGGGAGTGAGGATGGGGGGACTTGAGGGCGAGTGTGTTTCCTGGTGAAATTGTGTGAAAAGTGATGCAGTTTTTTTGTTGGGAATGGTATCCTGGGATGGTGGTGGCTACGTATCTTTGATTATGATTTATTCTCCATCTGACAATCCGGTGCAATGGCTTGAATATGTTGCCACGCAAATTGGCGCTACGATAGACAATAATACTCTAGTTCTAAACGGGTCTGCTGATGAGGGTTCAATCAGTTTATTTCCTTTGGAAGAAGGCCTTATCATGATTTTAACAGAGACGGAATCAAATTTGGGTATGCGAAAGTTGATGCAATATGTGCCGACGGATTACTTGTTTATGAAATTATATCTTCCCGATCACCATTTCACTACGGCTGCTAAATCTGGTTTCGAGTATTATCAGATAACAAGTCCTGGTGTTCTGCTTTACAACTCCCATCTGAAATTAAGTTCATTTTTCAAGGTTCAGCAACGCTTTAAGGTCGTTTCCTTTGCTATACACGCCGACTGGCTTAAGCAAACGTTTCCGTCTGATTCGATATTTTCGGAGAAACAGTTATTCGATGTGCCACTTTTTAGGTTTAAAAATGTTACACCAGCAATTCTGCAGTCGGCATTAAATTTATTTACGCTTAAAGCAGATGTAAGCCCTGTGCGTTTGCAGATGAAGGCAATAGCATTTGATATGCTTAGTCAACTCTTTCCTGCTTTTGATCAACGTAGGCGCACAAATTTGTCTCTTAAAAATCAAAGTGATATTGAAGCTATTTTTAGGGTAAGGGAGCAATTGCTGGACCATAGAGAAATGAATTATCCCACTGTTGATGTTCTGGCAAAACAAGCCGCGATGAGCTCTTCTAAATTAAAAACGCTTTTCAGTTCAGTGTTCGGTATGCCTGTTTTTGAATATTATCAGCACCACCGGTTGACTTATGCACGCCATTTGATTGAAGAGCGGAAGCTTACTATTGGAGAGGTTGGTTTAAAGATAGGTTACAATAACCTGAGTAAGTTTTCAAAGGCTTATAAAAAGCAGTTTGGCTATCTTCCACATCAAACTTTATTACCTGATCGGGCTATTGTTTAACCGCTGAGGGCTATTCATAATGGAAACTGAGGTCGATCTTTGATGGGAATAAATCGTTATGAAAAAGACAATTGTAATTACAGGTGGAACTGGAGGCATTGGGCATGCTGTTGCGGTAGCTCTTGCTAAACAGGGCAATGATATCATTTTCCAGGGCCGTGATGAGAAGAAAGGCAAGAAAATTGCCGAGGAGCTTTCAAAAATGAACGGCAGTACGGCAAGGTTTATTGCTGCTGATGTTTCTACTGTATCAGGAATTAAAAAACTTGCCGCAGCGATAAAGCAGCTAACCAGTAAAATAGATCTATTCATTCAAGCTACCGGTGTATTGAATTCTCAAAGGTGTGAGACCAAAGATGGGCTTTATGGAAGCTTTGCAGTGAACTACCTGTGTAAATTTATGCTGGATCATTTATTGCTGGATGAACTGAAGCTTGGCCGGGGCAAAATAATTATCGTAGGTGGCCCGCTTAGGAGAGGTGCTGCTATTAATTTCGATGATTTGCATATGAAAACGAATTATTCTTTGTTTAAGAGTATAGGGCAAAATCAGCTTGCTATTCACATGCATGCCCAGGAATTCAGTAAACGATACGGCTCCATACCGATTAATGTTGTGAATGCGGGAATGGTGAAAACCGGTATTGATAGAAATGTAAAAGGCGTGATGAAAATAGTATTTCTTATTTTAGGGCCTATATTGGCTAACAGTATTGAAAAAGCCGTTGTCAATGTTATTGCCTTAGCTGAAACTGATGCAAAGGACTCTGGCTATTTTTATCCAGAGGTTGCAAAACCCTCAATAAAAGAAGAAATAGTTTTGGATGCGGCTGTTGCATTAAAGCTTTGGGATGAAAGTCTTAAGATTGGAAATTTGAACGCATAAAAAGGATCATGTCAAAAAAGGTGTTAATATTGGGCGCTACCGGGAGGACAGGCAAACATGCGATCGCATTTGCCTTGGAGAAAGGTTACCAGGTAGTTGCCATGGTTAGAGATCCGGCCAAGATCAGGGTTAAGTCTGATGGTTTGACGATTGTAACAGGTCTTCCTACGGATATTGATGATGTTCGAAGAGCTTTAGATGGCTGTGATGCTGTTCTTAGTTTGTTAAGCCCTTTAACCAGGGGAGAAGCGATTTCTTTTAGGAAGATAAAGGCACCTCGTGTCCTAGAAAAAAGCATGGCTAATGTGTTGCAGGTGATGAATGAATATGGGGTTAAACGTATTTTAATTTTATCATCTGTGGGTGTAGGAAATTCCTGGAAATATGCGCCGTGGTATGTGAAGCTACTGGTTAAGTTAACGAATTTCAAAGTTATATTTGATGATCATAACGCACAAGAGCGTTTAATTCAAGCATCTGGAACAAACTGGACCATTGTAAGGCCGGTGGGACTGAATGAAAATGAGATTAGGGGAACGTTAGCTGTTACTTATGATCATACGCCTAGGCCGTTCCAGATGAGTCGCAAATTGCTGGCTAAATTCTTTATTGATAATTTATACGGTGAGTCTTATTTTTACAAAATGCCCATGTTGTCAGAGGTATAATTGCTTGGTGGGCAAGGGGAATGCGGTTGATGTGTTCTGGCATGTATTCCTGGAGGTATAGGTATTTTTATTTGGCGGTGCCTAGCCGGATCATTGTTGAGCGTTCATGGGCTTCCTGGAAACAGCGTTCCATGATGCGGCGCATAATGATGTTCATTTCTGGGTATTTATCGTAGAAATAGAGCATGTCTTTTGCCCTTAGACTGACTAAAAGGGCATTTTCTATGGCAAATATTCTGTCGTCGGAGGGGTTGTGTCCGTACAGTCCGGTTATGGAGGTTACAAAGTTGCCGTCAGCGATGATGTAATTGGTGATTTGCTTGTTGCTTCTGTTGGTGGTGGATATGAGGATACCTTGTATGAGGAAGTAGAAGTGTTTACAGTATTGGTTTTGTTGGATGAGGTATTGGTCTTTTCGGAGTTCTTTGGTTTTTAATCGTTGGCTTAATTCGGCTTTTAATTTTTGGCTGAGTGGGTGGTAAGCTGAAAAGACATCAATTAATAGATGTGATGGATTTGAGGCGTTACCGTTTTTGGATAACTTTTCTTCCATATTGATTTACTATTTGATGGCAGATTTGGTGGGGTGGTATGGGATAAATCTAACTGAATTTATTGAGCGATAAAATAGCTATAGGTAGCTATTGGTTATTTAGAAATGCTGATGGAGTAGCACGTGTGGTTTTTTGGGGGAGTATTCGTAACTTTAATACATATGGCGAAAAATAGATTACTGCGAATGGACAATGTTGGCATCGTTGTAGAGTCCCTCGATGATGCTATATCTTTTTTCACGGAGATAGGTCTGAAGCTTGAAGGACGGGCAATGGTTGAAGGAGAATGGGCTGGTCGTGTTACTGGACTTGACGCTCAGTGCGTGGAGATTGCTATGATGGTTACCCCGGATGGACATAGCCGGATTGAACTTTCGCGGTTTCTCAGTCCGGCTGTTATCTCAGATCATAGGAAGGCTCCTGTGAATGCTCTAGGTTATCTACGGGTTATGTTTGCTGTTGAGGATATTGATGAGCTGGTATCCAGGCTTATAAAGCATGGTGCTGAACTTGTTGGTGATGTGGTTCAGTACGGAGATTCGTACCGGCTCTGCTATATTCGCGGAACTGAAGGAATTTTAGTCGGTTTAGCTCAACAACTCGGTAATTAATTCTTTATATCTAATTAAGGATTTCGACAAAATTGCAAGGAATAGGGGTGGGTAAAAAAGCATTTTTTGGGTGCAGACCAACGATGGCGGTGATTCAAAGTTTGTCGGTAGTTCTTAATTTGTTAACTTTGAGGCCTAAATAAAATCATGATTAAATTATTTGTAGTTGGTTATCCGTTGGATATCCAGGAGGCGGATGTAATTGAGCTCTTTAGTATCCATGGAATGGTACATAGTATTCATTTATTGACCGATAGGGTAACGCATAGTCCTAAAGGTTTTGGGTTTGTTGAGATGGTGGATCAGGCTGGGGCTGAGCGGGCTATTGCTGCGTTAAATGGTATCGTGCTGAAGGGACGGAAGATAACGGTAAAGCTTGCTGATGAAAATCGGGAACAAAGACCTAGAGTATTTAAAGAAAACCGGTTTCCTGGAATAGTGGATCGTACTGGTGACAGTATGGTGGGAGAGATCAAGGGTAAGCGGCCGAGAAAATTGGTATCTAATGTTTTTAGAGCTGATAAATAGTTTTTCCCTGGGTTTGTTATTGTGAAAAATATGTTTTCTGATCTCTCTGGACCTTACAGGTCCTGATGTTCGCTCAGTAAATCATATTTTTAATTGGGTGCAAACCGGGGGAATTAATGTGGTATCATAGAAATCATTAGATACATTACTGCTAAACGGTTCTGATAATCATGTTGCCAGGGCGAACAAACGGCAAATGCAAAGGCTGATTTTGCGCCTATCCCAAGGGGAATACGATTATCTGAATAAGGATACAAAAAATTGAATTTCATTTAAAAAGTCAGAAGGCAGTCCGGGTTATCTTCTGTGACAGCTGGCCATGTTGTAGCAGAGAAAACTAAAGCGTGTCGTAAATTCTTTATAAAAACTGCCGATCTGGATTTTTTACAAGTCGGGAACAGATCTAACGACCTTTAATCCAAAGACGGCGGCATTGATTGAACAGCATTCTAAAGAATTATAAATAATTTTATATGTGATACAATATTCTGCTATGTTTAGCGTCTTTATATACGAG
>NZ_QAIL01000602.1:0-549 GCF_003061025.1 Pedobacter sp. HMWF019
GTTTAATGATAATGATATTTTTAGATCTTTTTATCTTAAGGACTTTTTGATGCCCAAGCTGAGCATTTATTATTCAAGAGATTATATGCTTGGTGTGGATTACTGGAAGTATCATGGGAAAGAACTGGAACCTAAATTGATCAGCAAAAGTGATCTGGCTGTTGCTAATTCTCTTTATCTTGCCAATTATTGTAAAAAATATAATCCGAATTCTTATTATGTTGGACAAGGTTGTGACTTAAGCTTGTTCAGAGACACACCAGCTTTACTTGTGCCAGATAAAATTATTGCTATTAAAGGTCCTAGAATTGGATTTGTAGGCTCTTTGAATAGTGACAGGCTGGATATTGAAATATTAGTCCATATAGCTAAAGAGAGACCTAATTATAACTTAATTCTTGTGGGACCTCCTGATGAGAAGTTTCTGAAAAGTGAATTGACAGCACTGGAAAACGTTCATTTTATTGGACTAGTTCCAGAGGCACATTTACCTTCTTACATTAAAGGATTTGATGTTTGCTTAAACCCTCAATTGGTTAATGAAATTAC
>NZ_QAIL01000602.1:559-4468 GCF_003061025.1 Pedobacter sp. HMWF019
GCTATGGACGCATTTAAAGAATTTGTATTCTTAGCGCAAGATAAAGAGCAATACCTGAAGTATATTGATGAAGCCATTGAATCTGATTCTGAAGATTTGATTCAAGCAAGAAAAGACTATGCTTCTTCGCATACCTGGAAGAACAGTGTGTCTGAAATATATAAAGCGATACTTTTTACGGAGAAAAAATCTTAACCCATGTCTGTTTCAAATATAATTAAGTCGAATTTATGGTTGAGGAAATTAGCACACTGGTTGCTTATACCTGTTAATGATTACAGACCTCGACTTTGGGTAAGGTTACTTCTGAACCCTTTCAAACATAAACGTGGCCGGGGTAGTATTGTACGGTATCAAACTCGGTTGGACTTGTTTCCATACAACAAATTTCAATTGGGAAAAAACTCTGTTATAGAAAGCTATTCTACAGTTAACAATGGGGTAGGTGACGTTTTTATAGGCGATCATACAATAGTTGGATTATCGAATACCATTATTGGCCCTGTGGAGATTGGAAATGGGGTTATGTTGGCTCAGGGAATTGTTATCTCCGGTTTAAACCATGGATATATGGATATTAACCAGTCCCCTAGTACCCAAAAAGTGGTGACAAAAAAAATAACGGTTGGGGATGATGTATGGGTAGGTGCCAATGTGGTGATTACAGCAGGTGTTAGTATAGGCAAACATTCCGTGATAGGGGGTGGAAGTGTGGTGACTAAGGATGTTCCTGAATATGCTGTCGTTGTAGGAAATCCCGCTAAACTTGTAAAGAAATATAATTTTGAATCCTGTATCTGGGAAAAAGTGAAATCATGAACAGGCGGGGATCTTTAAAAATTTTAGGGTTTTTGGGTCTAACAGGGATCGCTTCTTTTTTAACGTATAAATATAACCTGAGTCATCCAAATTTTGAGCCAGGCTATCTTTTAGGAGAGAAGGCCCTGCTGGCTGAATTGGTTGAAATTATTATTCCGGAGACGGATACGCCAGGGGCGAAAAGTGCTATGGTTCATTTATTCGTGATAGAAATGGTTGAAAATTGTACTTCTGCAAAGGAGAAAGGTATTTTTTATCGTGGAATGGAATCTTTGAAAGCCTATTGTAAGCAGGAGCACGGAAGGGATTTTATGAATTGTAAGGAATGGGAACGCCAGGCAATTATTAGCCATTTTGAAAAGCATGATAGTCTTTCTGCAGGCCTAATGGGTAAGGTGGAAAAGAAATTATTTGGAGAACCTTTTTTTAGTTTATTAAAAAGGTATACTATTAACGGTTACTGTGTTTCTTTTTTAGGCGCAACCCGAAATTTTCGATATGATCCGGTACCAGTTGTGTTTAAAGCCTGTATACCTTATACAGCAGGCGAACCATCCTGGGCTACAAAATAAGATGAAATGTATATAAAAGGAAAATTGAAGTCAGAAAATAGTTACGATGCTATTGTCATTGGATCCGGGATCAGTGGCGGCTGGGCGGCAATGGAACTTTGTAAACAAGGGCTTAGGACATTACTTCTTGAAAAAGGGCGGGATGTTAAACATATTACAGATTACCCTACAGCTAATCTGAATCCATGGGATTTTAAATTTGGTATGAACAATACTATTCAAGATCAATTGGATGATCCCATTCAGAGTACGAGCTATAATCCAGGGGATAAACATTTTTATATTCGCGACAAGGAAAACCCATATATTCAGAAACAACCTTTTACCTGGCTTAGAGGCTCACAGGTTGGAGGAAAATCATTGTTGTGGGGAAGACAGTGTTATCGGTGGAGCAATCTTGATTTTGAAGCCAATCTAAAAGACGGGTTTGGAGTTGATTGGCCTATCAGATATGAGGATTTAAAGCCTTGGTATGACTACGTGGAAAGCTATATTGGTGTAAGTGGGAAAAATGAAAATTTAAGTCAACTGCCAGATGGAGTTTTTTTACCTCCGATGGAATTGAATTGCATAGAAAAGCATTTGGCTGAGTCCATTAAACGGAACGAAGAAAACAGAATTTTAACAATTGCCAGAATTGCGAATTTGACAAAGGGATGGGATGGACGCGGACCTTGTGTAAATAGAAATCTTTGTAGCAGAGGTTGCCCTTTCGGAGGATATTTTAGTAGTAACAGTTCAACTATTCCAGCAGCACTTGCCACAGGAAATCTTGTTTTGCGCCCTTTTTCAACTGTTTCAGAAGTTATTTATGACGAAGCATCAAAGAAGGCTAGCGGTGTTAGGGTAATTGATACATTAACTAATGAAGAACATGTTTTCTTTGCGAAAATCATATTTGTTAATGCTTCTACTATTTCTACAACTGCATTATTGCTCCACTCTACTTCCAACAGGTTTCCAGAGGGGCTAGGCAATGATAGTGGTCAGTTAGGACACAATTTAATGGATCATCATTCCTCAGCCGGGGCAAGCGGTACCCACTATGGGTATCAGGATAAGTATTACAAAGGGAGACGCCCATGTGGGTTTTTAATTGCCCGATTCGAAAATCTGGATAATAATAGAAATAATAGTGACTTTTTGAGGGGGTATAATATTCAAGGCCATGGTGAAAGGCAGGGATGGTCAGATAAATTTATTGATCTTAAAGGTTATGGTAAGGATTTTAAAAAGGAGCTATCTACTCCAGGACCATGGACAGTGTGGATGGCTGGATGGGGGGAGTGCCTTCCTTATTTCGATAATAAAATTAGTTTACATGCAACGCAAAAGGATAAATGGGGACTTCCATTAGTTAGTATTGATTTTTCATTTAAAGAGAATGAAACCCGGATGATGATACATATCCAAAAACAGGCTGAAGAAATGTTGAAAGCAGCTGGCTTTGAAAATGTCAATGGATTCAATTATCATCACCCTGGCGGGAGTACTGCACATGAAATGGGGACCGCTAGAATGGGGAAGGATCCAAAAACTTCTGTATTAAATAATTTTAACCAAATGCACGCAGTACCTAATGTTTTTGTAACAGATGGAAGTTGTATGACTTCTTCTGCCTCACAAAATCCATCTTTAACTTACATGGCCCTAACAGCTAGGGCAAGCCGTTATGCTGTTGAAAAATTAAAAAAGAATGAGCTCTAGGTTTAACTTATCAGTTCAGGTTAAATAGCCTTTTGAACCTTTTAATACCTCCTTTGATAATACCTCCATCCATTTGAATCCTTCGGTCAGTTGTCCAGACTAATGCTTTGGGATCGGTTACGCAATGTAATCGTCCGTATCCTTCTTTTCTCAATTTAACAGCCAGCCATCCGTCTTCATTAGTTCCCTGCGGATGGTTAAAACTATCAACGGTCAGACCCTGTGCCCTTCGGAATCCAGAGTTGAATCCATAAACATTTACTGCTTCATCTTTGAATTTCTTATTGTATGATCTGGAGAGTTCGGTCAGATACTCATAAAAGAAATAAACGATTCTTTTGGTTCCTTCAGTAGGGATTAAAGAAAAACGCCCATAAGTAATAGCTACATCTGAGGAGTTAATCAAGGGTGAAGTCATTAAGTCAATCCAATTCTCAGGATAAATGGTATCGGCATCAGCATTTAGTATATATTTTCCTTTTGCATGCAGAAGGCCTGTATTTCTTGCAAATGTTATTCCTTGTTGAGTCTCATTTACACAAATTACCCCGCAAGCACTAATTAAGCTTTCTGTATTGTCCTGGGAATTGTTATTTACCACAATGATTTCAATTGGCAGATTAATTCTATTGGAGCAAAGAGAGGCTAGCGTGCTTACAATGCTTTCCTCTTCGTTATATGCTGGAATCACAATTGAGATTTCAGGATCAGGACCTGATATTTTTCTATAATTTTTGAGCGCAATTTGCGCCATTTCAATGCGAGTAACGCTATTATCAATAAATTTACTGATTTCTTTAGGTAGTGATAC
>NZ_QAIL01000072.1 GCF_003061025.1 Pedobacter sp. HMWF019
GCCTAAACCAATAGTAAATTTTGGGGCTCCAATATTTTCTCTCTGCCCTTTTTGCAAGTTAATGGCCATATTATATTAATTTATAGTTTTTATTATTTAAGTTCTTTTTTACAAACTCCAGATTTTCAGCATAGGCTTCTATGGTATGGTAACCATTACCGAGTGCCAGATCATACAAATGATCTATAAAACGCGCTTCCCGTCTTTCCAGGAATACCGAAAAGCTGTTAAAATCACAGTTCAGGATATATTTAACAATCCTGGTGTTCATACAGAAATGACCACCGTCGATTATCCCTTCAAGATCAAAAATGGACTTTACTTTATGATAATTCAGGTGGTTCTCAATATTAGGATGAATTTCTTTATTCACCAGCTCGGCAAAATAGAGCATATGAATATCGTTTTTGAGGTTGTACTCTTTGACCATCTTCAGGATCATCCTTTCATGGCTCCCGGTTATTTTGATGTCGTCAAGAAACAATAAAGTCTTTCCTTCAAGGAAATCTTTATCAATATGAAAAGAGTCATTACCGATCAGTCTAATCCGTTCTTCAGCACTCAGTTCACCATAGTCTTCTTTATAAGTGATGGTTCTGTGCACCTTTACTTCCTGAATTACAGACATACCCCGTTCCGCCAGCCAACGGTTCAACTGATAAACAAAATAGTTCTTCATAGCGAAGGTCGCTGTAGGTATGAAAGAATAAGGGCTGGAGATAACAACCATTTGCTCTTCGATCTGATTTTCGGACAGGAAATCCCGGATGAATCCGTCGGCCAGGTCTTTCCCGAATTTTTCGGCAACAAGGTCATCTCCGAATTTAAAAAGGCTGTAATCATCCGCATGAAAGCTAAAATGACTGGGATTATCAATCTTATGTAAGGAATAGGTAAATGGGATCATGAAAGTAGGTGTGTGATGGTTAGATGATTTGAATTGATCAGCAAGCTGTTGATCCCAATGGTATTTGCTCCAAGAACATCTGCAACGGGATTATCGCCTACATGTATAATTTCTTGCAGCTCCAGTTCCGGATGTCTTTTTCTGTCTATCGATTGTAGCATGAGGTTAAAAAAGTCCGGATTAGGTTTAGACAATCTAACCTCATCTGAATACAGCTGGAAATCCAGTACTTTATCCAATTCTAAATGTTTAAGCACTTTTCTTAGCGTTTTTCCTTTAATAAATCCCGTATTACTTAAAAGACTAATGGTACTGGAATTTCCATCTTTTAATCTATATAAAACGTCGGTACACTCCGCACAGTATAAAACGGGCATATGTTTCAATAATAATTCTTCCATTTCATGATAGAGCTGTTCCAGATCTATATCATGAAATGCAGTAGAATAATCATTAATAATACTAATGACCATCAGGTACATCTCCTCTGCATCTATATTTTTACCAGTTTTCTCATTAATTGCATTCACCAGCAAATCCACCTTTCTGAATATTGAAGCAACCTCTTCAATAGGTTTATGACTGGCATTAAAATGGGTATAGAAGTATTTGGTCCGCTCTGCTTTAAATACAGGATTGGATTTAATAAGGGTTAACCAAAGGTCGAATGAATAGTGCTTATAATAGGTCATCCTGAGCGCTTTTTCCAGCTGTTTTTTGTTTTTAAAAGCCTAATGTTACAAATTTAGTGCTAGAGTTTAAAATTAATCTACCAAAATTCGTTTATCTTTCCGCAACATTCTAATGACCAAATATGCTCAAACCTTATACCTCCGATGATTTTAAGCTCCTGGAAAAATGGGTAACTGATGCAGAACTGTTGCTCCAGTTTTCCGGTACAGATTTTTCTTACCCAATTACTCCGCAGCAACTTGCGGTTTACCAGACAACCCATCCCAAACGCCGTTTTTATGTTGCATACGAAGATAAAACCCCTTTTGCTTTTGGCGAGATCATACTGCAGGACAGCGGCATACCAAAGTTAGCCCGGATCCTGGTTGGCGAACCTACGCACAGGGGAAAAGGTTTAGGCGGAAGGTTCATTAAATCTTTGGTCGCAGAATCGGCCAGACTTTATCACACGAAAACACTGGAACTCCTGGTGTGGGACCAGAATATTGCGGCTATAAAATGTTATGAAAGGGTGGGATTTGTTTATAGTCCGGAGAAACATACAATCATGGCCCATAAAGGGAAAAATTACAACATACATAAAATGACCTATTTTTTCTAGACTACTGTAGTAGCTTAATCGTATTCTAAAAAACATGCCTGCTAAATATCATCTATGGCAATTTAACCCCTACCCACAAATGCATCCGTTTTGATGGAAATTTTATATTACATGCTTTTAAAAGGCCAGATCTTTTAGTTTACCTGCCACAACAGCATTTTATTCCAAGCTGGTTAACCTTAAAAAGGATATTTTCAGACTTCAATATAGAATATGCAGCATTTGAAAAACAGTTCCCTGAATTCAAATCTCATTATACATCATCCTTTAAAGCGCTCTCTTCCGGGCAACAAAGATTACTTGAAATTTACCTGATCTTAAAATCGTCGGTACAATTTGCCATTCTGGATGAACCTTTTTCATTTTTAAGTCCTGTTTTAGTTGAGCATATCAAAGAAATGATTGTCCAAGAGCGACAGAATAAAGGAATTCTGGTTACGGATCATAAATATAGAGATATCATGGACATCTCTGATAACCTGTATGTGTTATCAGATGGTAAAACACATCTGACAAAAAGTTTAAACGATCTTGAACGCTTAGGTTATTTAAAATTGAGTTCAGAACCTGCAGACAATTCATAAGGCTCTTTTCCTTGAAGGAATATCCTGGAATTCTTACTACCTTCTGTAGTCACCAGTTCCCCTTTAACTCTTATCCAACTACCTTCCCGAAGCCCAACAACTGGAATTTCATTAAACACATGAAACTCCTTAATCCGTGTTTCCCTGGTTTCGCCATTGTGCGTTGAACTGGGATCTGGATCTAAGTAATGTGCATTTAAATTAAAAGGGACCAATCCCATGGTGGTAAAATCCGGAGGATAAACTATAGGCATATCATTTGTGTTCTGCATATTTAGTCCTCCGATATTGCTTCCAGCACTTGTTCCCAGATAGGGTTTACTTTGTTCAACGGCATTTTTTAAGATTTGCATTAAGCCAAGTTCATGCAATTGTTTTACCAGCAAAAAGGTATTTCCACCGCCTGTAAAGAAGCCCTGTGCTTCTTTGATGGCTTTAGCCGGGTCAGTGAAAGTATGTAACCCATTTACACGGATGCCTAAAGTAGCAAAAGCTGTTGCTGCATTCTGAGTATATGCATCATGACTCAGCCCTCCAGGACGGGCATAAGGAATAAAGATGATCTCTTCAATACTTTTAAAAAGAAGTTTAACTTCTGGTAAAAGATAGGAAAGATAATTCTGCCCAAATAAAGTAGAAGTACTTGCTAAAATGATATTCTTCATGCTGTAAAACGTATAACCTGTGTTCAAAGCTATATAGAATTATTGAATTCCGGTATAAAATCAATCATTTCCTCTAATTTGCACTTACTCTTTTTTCTTCGGACTGAATCCCGTTTTGATGTGTCTTTTTGTTTTTAAGCCGACCAATCTTAGCAGTTAATGTGAGGTTGATCTGCCTGGTGTCATTCTGATTGGAAGACCGAAAAACTGCGTCTTTAAATACAATATCTCGTTTAATATTCCAGCTATACAACAGATCTCTGGCGGAGAGTGTAAGGTTGAACAGATTCCGGTAAAAACCTCTGCTGAGTGCGAGATTTAGACGTCCGATAGGGCTGTAGATCCCCTGACCATAACTTATCCTTGTTCTATAGGACCCGCTGATCTCTGCAGTCCAGTCTTTCTCTATTTTGAATTGTTGGCTTCCGTTCACTGTAAAAGTGCAAAGCTGATGAGTATCTTCATTACTTGCTTTATATTTCGATTCCTGAATGGAGAGGTTGAGCGTAGACAACCACCAGCTTTTCAGCCTAACAGAAGTAGTAACATACATATTCATAAGAACAGCTCTATCCAGATTAACGGTAGTATTTACCAAAGAATTTCCTTTTTGCAAATAGTAAGAGGTAATCTTGTTGCGTATCTGAGTATAGCTTAGCCCCATGGTAAATTGACCACGATAAGTATAGCTTAAGTCTGCCATATTGGAAAAGGCAGGCACAATAAGTGGATTTCCCTGATTACTGTAATAGCGATCAAAGAAGAACACAGAAGGATTTAGATCTTCATAATCTGGTCTGGTAATCCTCTTCCCAGCCGACAAAATAAATAAATGACGATCTGAACTATCCATTTTGTAAGAGAGGTAAACTGTAGGAAAAAAATTGCCATAATTTCCTGAGACAGAACTTGAAACTTCCGTAAGATGATGCTGCTGCAGAAAGGAAGTACTGGTCTGTTCAAAACGCAGTCCGGCCTGAAAGGAGAAACGTTTAAATTCCTTTTGCAAACTAAAAAAAGCAGCATCGATGTGTTCCTTGTAATTAAAACTATTATATTCTTCTTGATCACTGTACCGGCTTACGTAATGACCTTTGCTGTTTCGAAGAGAGTAAATGGACTGAAGTCCGCCAGATAGCTTCAGTCCTCCTCTAAGCGGATAATCGATATCTGAACTGGCACTATAGATCTTTGCATCGAACGGGTTCTCAGACCCAAGGTCATCTCTACTCACAATAATCTGACCGGGGTTATAGGTAAGCCCTTCAGAGTGCTGTTTAGATTGGTCATTATAAGCCAGATAATCTAAATTGACGTTGAATTCTGCCCCACTTTTATCCAGTAGGTGTTTTAAATAAATGTTCAGGCTGGTATTGCGTGTCTGCTTTTCCAATGTGCTTGTGGTTTTTAAAATAGAATCTAAACTGTTTTCTGCATTTAGGAATTGAATCCGGTAAAGACCCCGTTCATGATATTGGTTTGAAAAACCGTTTACAATCAAACCTAGATTGGTTTTGGTTCCCACTTCATAATCCAGGCCAGCCTTGTAGTTAAAACTTCTTTTTCTGCTGGTTTCAAAGTTATATTGCTGTAGGGTATAACGCTGTATTTCTTCCGGATAAAACGTTCTTAAACGTTCTACCTGGAAAAAATTATCGGTCACATCATATCCTATATTTCCAAAAACATTTAGTTTTTCTTTCCTGTAATTGACACCTAAGTTTCCTGTTGTTTTCCCATATCTCCCCTGACCATAACTTATAGTCAAATTAACATTAAAACCTGTTCCTGTTTCTCGTTTTGTTTTGATGTTTATGATTCCAGCCGTACCTCCAGCACCATATTTTGCCGGTGGATTAGGTATTAATTCAATCTGGGCAATAGCTGATGCGGAAAGTGAGCCTAAATAAGTATACAAGTCTTTGCCCGAAAGATAAGATGGCCGGCCATCGATATAAACAGCAGTTCCGCTTTGACCTTTTAAACTCATCTGATTGTCTGACACCTCCACTCCAGGTAAATTTCCCAGTACATCCAGCACACTGGACCCCGCATGGGATAATGAAGCTTCCACATTGATCACGGTGCGGTCTAACTTTTGTTCCAGGTATCTTTTACCTTCAGCCTGTATAACAACTTCTTTTAAATCTATTTTCTTTTCTTTCAACAGAATAAATTGTTCTCTGTAAATCTTGTAACCTACAACTGTAATCTGGGCATTCAAGCCATTTAAAAGGCAAAGGCATAGCCATGAGGTCAATATAAATTGCTTCATAATTCTATTTAAGAAAGAAAACTGTCTAAAAACTGGTTATGGCATCCATTATTTTACCAGCAAGCTCCTGCTGTTTCTCTTGATTAAGTATAAATTTTAAATCAGGTGAAAAATTGGCATCTCCCATTTCAATGGCCACTGCTGGCGAACGGCTTTTGCGTAAAACATATAAATTACTGTTCATCACTTCATCTGAGACCTGCATACCCTGAAGTTTTCTGAGTTTCTCCTGTAAGCTCAGCGCTATCTGATGAGAGGTTTCTGCCTGCATATTTTCAGCGCTGTAAATCAGCTCCAGACCTTTGGAAGACTTTCCTGAAGTACCAGCATTCATATGCAGGGAAATAAAGAAATTTCCTTGCAAAGCGGTTCTGTCTTTCAAAGTCATAAATTCATCAGTACCTCGCGTCATCACCGTTGATATTCCCCGTTTCCTTGCCTCATCCCTAAGCTTATAAGCTACCTGAAGCACAATGTCTTTTTCCTGAACCCCATTTATGCTTATTCCCCCGGCATCTTTGCCCCCATGTGCTGCGTCGATAACGAGTACAAAACCTCTGCCGGCATTACTTCCATAAGCCCTGCCCGAAGTATTAAAATATAAAATCACCATGGTCAATGGAAATATGATCAGAAAGTAAACCATCCTCAGTTTTCCATCACTCCGTTCCTTAAACATCATTTGAACCCGGTAAAGTACAGAGGGTGTGTGAAATGTATTCAATATTTTCCGACTTTCAAAACTGGCAGATCGTAACAAAAGTTCAGCATAATCTTTGGGATCATATTTTTGAATCAAGAAGTGATCCACCTGATACTCGTGAATCTGATACAGATCTCTTTTAAGAAAATAAATAATGGGATTGAACCAGGTAAAAGCAGCTACAACATCCAGTAAAAGGTGGTCGATGGAATGCAACAAGCGGCAGTGTAATTGCTCATGAACTACAATCCGCTCCTCTTCAGCCCCTTCAGGATTTAAAAAGATCATATTGAAAAAAGAAGCATTTGAATTGAAGTGGTCATATATATACCAGAAACTTCCGTTCTTTTTTCCTTTTTTTAATGTTTTTAAAAGGATTACAACTATGGCATACAGCAATTTGAGCATCAGTAAGCCACTTATCCCCCAGTACAGGACTTGCACAGTTAACATCCAGTCAAAGCTGGTTTTATTTACCGGTACTGCTCTGAAATTATCGGGAATGCCTATGCTAGTAGTTGACCTCTCTGGCAATATCATTTCAACAGACTTAAAAAAGGTTGGCAATTTTATCGTTAAAACAGGAATCAGCAAACTTACCAGCAGCGCACACAGTAAATACAACCGGTTCAGATTAAAAAATGTAAGCTTCCTGAAAAACAGGAAGAAGACGCCGTAAAAAATCGTTAGGCATGCCGAAAAGTGAAGTAAATAGTTAAAGAAAGCCATACACTATTGATGATCAATAATGTTTCTAATCTTTTTGATTTCTTCTTCCGACAGTTTCTCTTCCTTAACCATAAAAGAAAGCAAGGATTCTGCCGAACCACCAAAATAACCAGAGAGTAGTTTTCTGAAGGAAGTCTTTCTATATTCCGATTTGGTGATTAGAGGAAAGTACTGATGGGTTTTCCCAAAAGCATGATAACCCAGATACCCTTTCTTTTCCAGCAATCTGACCACAGAGGAAATGGTATTGTAAGGCGGTTTAGGATTTTCAGACATATGATCTATGATGTCTTTCACAAAGACGGTATTTAATTCCCAGATGATCTGCATGATCCGTTCTTCAGTTTTAGTGAGTTCTTCCATATCCAAAGCTATAACTTATTTTTCAGTTTTAAAACTGAAAAATAAGTTATAGGTGTTTTTTCATTAATCAGTAGTGTTCATATACGAACTAAATATGTCCATATATGAACACTTACTGATCTAAAAACCTTATTTTAGCGCTGTCAGTTGGTTTTTGTGGCATGGCATACAGATTGGACAACAGAGACAAATAATAAAAACAACTATGTTCCAGCATCACCTTTTATTGATCTATAGAAATTTCAAAAGGTATAAAAGCTCCTTTTTTATTAACCTGATTGGACTTTCAACAGGACTTTCCTGCGCTTTGATGATCTACCTGTGGGTAAATGACGAAATGCAAATGGACCGTTTCCACCATAAAGACATCTACCAGGTCATGGAAAACGAACATATAACCGAAGGGATCCATACAGTTGACGGAACCCCGGGAATTCTTGCCGAAGCTATGGTTAAAGAAATGCCTGAAGTAGCGTCTGCAGTAACGGTATCCCCTACTTACTGGCTTGGACAGAGTCAGGTATCTGTAAATAACAGTCCCCCGGTAAAAGCTGCAGGAAAATTCGCTGGCGCAGACTTTTTTAAAATATTTGATTATCCGCTGATTACCGGACGAGCTGATCAAGTACTGAAGAACAATAACACGGTAGTCGTTTCTGAGAACTTAGCCTTAAAGCTGTTTCATACAACTGATGTTATTGGAAAGGAATTTACCTGGACCAATGCCGATGTTAAAAGTAACAGGCAAGCGCTCATATCAGGCGTTTTTAAAAATACGCCTGCTAATTCTTCCGACCAATTTGATTTCCTGATTTCTCTGGATGCGTTATTCAACATTAGTGAAACTTATCTGAAATGGGGGAACTATGGTCCCAATACTTTCTTTGTCTTAAAAAAAGGTGCCAACCCAGTACAATTTAACGCAAAACTAGAAGGCTTTTTAAAATCAAAGGGAGAAAAAAACATTAGCTTATTCATCAGACCTTTTGCCGATGGTTATTTGTACAACAGATTTGAAAATGGGAAAGTGGATGGAGGAAGGATTGATTATGTAAAACTGTTCTCTCTCATTGCCGTTTTTATCCTTTTGATCGCTTGCATTAATTTCATGAACCTCTCTACTGCAAAAGCTTCGCGTAGGTTAAAAGAAGTAGGCATCAAAAAAGTAATGGGTGCACAAAGAGCTTCACTCATTTTACAGTATATGGCAGAATCCCTTCTGCTCACTATTTTAGCGGTATTTGTTTCCTTACTTGTAGTTGAACTGTTATTGCCTCAATTTAATCATATTGTCGGAAAGGAACTCAGCCTGTATTATAGTCCTTCACTTGTTTTATCGCTTCTTGCCATAACCATTTTCACCGGTCTGGTATCTGGAAGCTATCCGGCACTTTATCTTTCGGGGCTTAAGCCGGTTGCTGCTTTAAAGGGAAAACTCAACCTCAGTTCGGGAGCATTATGGACACGCCAGGGATTGGTTGTTTTTCAATTTACCTTATCGGTGATTTTAATTGTAGGTGTGTTTGTGATCTATAAGCAGATCGAATATGTACAGACAAAAAACCAGGGATACCAAAAAGACAATGTAATCTATTTTGAAACCGAAGGAAAATTCAGAGACAATGTGAATTTTGCTATTGATGCCGTAAAAAAAATCCCGGGTGTCCTGGATGCCTCAAGTATAGACCGGGAACTTCTTGGAGACCTGAGTTATACTTTTGGAGATTTCAGCTGGGAAGGAAGAAATCCAAAAGAGGCTATTAAATTCCAAAGGGCAACGGTAAATTCCGGTCTCATAGAAACTTTAGGTATAAAAATGGCCAGCGGGAGAAGTTTTTCCAATAAGTTTGGTGCAGACACTTCAAAGATCATCATCAATGAAGCGGGTATAAGAGTGATGCGTTTAAGTCATCCGGTTGGGAAAACATTTACGCTTTGGGGTAAAAATTTCGAGATCATTGGCGTGATTAAGGATTTTCATTTTGAATCCTTACATGAGCCTGTAAAACCAATGTTTTTAAGGTATGACCCTGTTGGAACCAACAGAGTGATGGTCAAAATTGGCCCGGGTAAAGTAAAAGAAGTTACAGATGGTTTACAGAAATTAAGCGCAGCCTACAATCCTGGCTTTAACCTGAATGTTAAATTCCTAGACCAAGATTTCCAGTCACAATATATAGCCGAAACCCGGGTATCGGTATTATCCAGGTACTTTGCTTCAATAGCAGTGGTCATCTCATGCCTTGGCTTGTTTGGCCTGGCTATCTTCACTGCCGAAAGAAGACTAAAAGAAATTGGCATCAGAAAGGTTTTAGGTGCAAGTGAACTCAATATTGTTTACACTTTATCCAAAGATTTTGCCAAACCTGTATTCTTTGCGATTTTGATTGCCTTACCAGTCAGCTACGTGATGACTAAATACTGGTTAAATACATTTGCTTACAGAATGGAACTCCAGCTCTGGTATTTCTTGGCAGCAGGTATGCTGGCATTACTGATTGCCTGGCTAACCGTGGGCTTACAAGCGATAAAAGCTGCAGGAGCAGATCCAATTCAGTGTTTAAGAGATGAATAAATTGTGATCAGGCTTATTAAGATGGAAAGGGCACCATTTTACTACAGGAACATACACAGTTGGGGTCTGAAACATTGAGTAATTTTAGGAAATAGCGATAGAAACCAATTCTGTCCTGCATTCCAGGATCGTTTTCTCCTTTATTACACTCTATACTGCCATTAATGAGGTTAATGGTCATTCCAAAACCTGGTGCATAACCTGAGGCCTTTTCTGCCTCTGAAGGCTTCCATTCTCCAGTCATGACAGCATGTGCTGATGGTTTCCTGTTTTGTGGTGTCATCCAGAAATAAATCGCGGTTTTAAAAGATAAAACCGGATCCTTGGTTACCAGATCTGGTTTGTTCAACAATATATCTGGGTTTCCAAAAATAACTGTAGATGCAAACCCATAATTACCATTATAACTCAATTGTAAAGGACCTCTCCCATAGTATTTCTGACCAGCTACAGCTGGATATACTTTATTTTGGATTACATATTCAAGATCTGTGCGTAGCTCATGTGTCAGCATCAGCCCATCATTAAACTTTCCATTTACTCCATTACGGGTTTCATGTGCGATGTGTGCAAAAAAGGCGGCAGCTTCTTTTTTATTGAGGTTTGAACAGAAATCACCATAATTAATCTCTGCACTAGAGTAAGGTTGCTTTTTGGCCCAATCCTGTTCCCAATCCGGATCCTGACGTACTACTGTACTTTTCCCTGTTACCAGATCGGTTTTAGTTATCTTGAAGATCCATATTCCTCTTTTTTCAATTCTGATTTTAACTGCGGATATTTCTGCAACTGCCTGCTTGAATGACTTATACGAAAAAAACTGATTATGCTGAGGGAAAAATCGATTAAAATCCTTTTCCGAAAAAAATGAAAGTATAGAGGGAGTCCGGGACTGGGCATATAAACTGAAACTTACTTTAGATGTAACTATCGCCATGACTAAAAAAAGTACACTCATTTTTACTACGATATTTTTCATTGGAATATATTTTTTTAAAGGTTACAAAGCTATCATCTGCCACCAAATTTATTCATTTCGGTTTCTGTAGTGCTACACTTGAT